>DATAOU010000183.1:0-22017 GCA_036265575.1 Pyrinomonadaceae bacterium | reverse complement strand
CGCCTTTGCTTCGATCTGTCGAATGCGTTCGCGCGTCACGTTGAAGTTCTGCCCGACTTCTTCGAGCGTCCGCTCGTGACCGCCGTTGTCGAGTCCGAATCGCAGGCGAATTACACGCTCTTCACGCGGGCTCAACGTCTGCAACACGTCCCCGGCAATCTCACGCAAGTTTGAAGTGATAACGCGTGCGGCCGGGCTCTCGCTCGACTTGTCTTCGATCAAATCACCCAACTGCGAGTCACCGTTTTCACCGATTGGCGTCTCCAGCGAGATCGGGTCCTGCATCAACTTGCGCGCCTTGCGCACCTTATCGACCGAAGTGTCCATCTTCTTGGCAATCTCTTCAGTCGTCGGCTCGCGGCCAAGCTCACGCACCAGCTCACGTGAAGTGTTCTTGAGCTTATTGATCACTTCGATCATGTGCACTGGAATACGAATCGTGCGTGCCTGGTCCGCGATCGCGCGAGTGATTGCCTGGCGAATCCACCAGGTCGCATAAGTCGAGAACTTATAACCACGCCGCCAGTCAAACTTATCGACGCCCTTCATCAAACCGAGATTGCCTTCCTGGATCAGGTCGAGGAACTGCAAACCACGGTTCTGATACTTCTTCGCGATCGACACCACCAGGCGCAGGTTGGCTTCCGTCAACTCGTGCTTCGCCTGTGCCGCTTGAGCTTCACCAGTCACAATCATCTGATGTGAGCGCTTGATTTCGAGCGGCGAGACATGATGCTCGGCTTCAATTTCTTTCAACCGGCGCTTGGCCGCAGAAATCTGCTTGCGAAACTCTTTTGCGTCATCAGCTTTGATTCGTTTCTTGGTCAGCTTCACGTTGTTCGCTTCGATCTCGCGTTCAAGCGTGCGCGTTTCCCTGTGAATCGTGGCAATGGAATTAATCAAACGCTGGCGAACGGCTTCCTTCAAACGAAGTACCCCGATTTCCTGGACAATCTCCAGACGGGTGCGCGCCACTTTGCGTCGCAACCGCAGCAACTTCTTAGAGGTCTTGCCCCGCTTCACTTTTTGCTCGGCGTTTAACTGGGCCAGTTCTTTCAAACCGCGCTTGTAAAGCTTGCGGATATTCTGAATGCCCTCGATGGTCCACTGAAAATACTCTTCGGTCTTATCTTCGTGCTCTTCCGTTTCCGTTTGATCGGAAAAGTTGATTACGTCGCGAATACCAATCGTCCCGGCTTCCAGCTCGGTGCCGATCTTTAATAGTTCCGCAACAGCAATCGGCGAGCGGCTGATTCCTTTTTGGGCTTTCTTTTGTCCCCACTCGATTCGCTTGGCAATCGACACCTCCTGCTCGCGCTTGAGCAAGGGTACGACGCCCATTTCGCGCATGTATACGCGCACTGGATCCGAAGTTTTGTCCAGTTCACCTGCTGAAAGATCGAGCTCCATCTCTTCCGGAGCGTTGTCATCGTCTTCAACGCGCGCAGCCGCGGAAGAAGGCTCGCCCATTACGGGCTCGTCGGTTTCGGTACCGGAGATGCCCGCGGTCGCGAGCTTTTCCAGAACCTCATCGATATCTTCGATAGAAACTGTATCGTCCAGCAGCTCTTCATGAGCGCCGGAAAAATCGGGTTTCACCGAATCCATCGGCTCAACCCCATCCTGATCTTTTGGAAGCCTAGCCAATTTCAGACCGTCCTTTCGTGCGATGTTGTTTTTTAGTTGAGGAGAGAGCCTCGCAACGTTGTCTCTCTCGAGTTCCTATTGATAATACGAAGACGCCCATTTACTAGTTTCTTGCAGACACTGACTGCACTCGCGCCACTTGCTTCCGCTTGCCATTCGCTAACACGCTCGCACGCTTGCCATTGCTGTTACCGGCGCATGGCTGTAAGCGCGAGACAACATCCCGCAGGGTCAGGTTTGACAATACGCGCTCGACCGCCGAGTCCACCTCATCCAGAACATCGTTGAGCACGGTGCCAATGTTTACGCCGACCGGACAATCCGGGTTGGGTGGGTGACGATGCAATGAAAAGACGCCGCGGCTCTCCACAGCTTGATAAATGTCCAGCAGCGTGATGCGTTCCGGCAAACGAGCCAGCTTCGACCCCCCCATTGAACCCGTCTGCGATACAACCAGGTTGGATTCCGCCAATTCACACAACATTCGCCTGATGACGACGGCATTGGTGTTGACACTCTCCGCCACCTGCTCAGATTTCAACGGCTCTTCATCAGCCCACGCCATAAGCGTAAGCACGTGAACGGCTACCGCGAATCTACTGCTGGTTGACATAAGCGAAAATCCCTTGAAACGTCTGTAACAACTATAGTTACAGTTGCGCGGTTTGTCAAGACTGTTTAGCGTTCGCAAAGGCGGCTCAAAGGGCGGTTTCTTAAGGAAACACGCCCGGCGGGTGACTAGCTCCGCCGGCCTTGAATCAAATCCGCACGATTATTCGCGAGGAAACGATAAGCGCACGATTCTAATGCAGGGCTGCCGTGGGTTTCAGCTGCGATATCTAGCCCACCCTGGTCCATGTTTTGCCCCAGACCTCCCGCTTTCATTGGCAATAAATCCCGAATTTCGAAGATCTTCGGCAAATGGCATAAGCATTGCTCCTCGCATCCTTGTTCGTGACGATCTAGAGATTTCGAGGCTACCTAACAAAGGAGAGAACGTATGTTGTGGAC
Organism: Pyrinomonadaceae bacterium; assembly: GCA_036265575.1. GTDB lineage: Bacteria > Acidobacteriota > Blastocatellia > Pyrinomonadales > Pyrinomonadaceae > PSRF01. The sequence continues at coordinate 19,359 of DATAOU010000183.1, read as the reverse complement.
GATTCTTGTGATTTTACTCGTGCTTTGGTTAGTGGGATTCCTGGGGCACATCGGCGGCGGACTAATTCACTTGCTGCTGGTGATCGCGCTAATAGTTTTTGTTATCAACCTGGTCTCGGGTCGACGAGCTGTTTAAGTAAATGACCTTAAAAGCTTGAGACGCGATGATCTGTCATCCGGACAGGCGCCGAATGCCCGTCCCGCTAGGTGAAGTTCGTATCAAGGGGTTCAGTGGATGGAAAAGAGATAGAGATTCGGTTGTTCGCACCGATTTCTAAAAGGGCCTGGCTGAAAGGCCAGTGCATGTCGTCCACGGCAGCAACGCTTCTTCAGAACTTTTGGAGGGGCGTTGCTTTGTAATGTGGTTTTATTCTTTAACAAAAACCACATGAGACCCCTGTCATCCCGCGAGTCTCATCGTCAGCTAGCTAGTTGAGTACGAGACATGCCACCTTCCGCCACCACAAAACAAAAGGTTGAGCAGCTAAAGCAGGATTCTGAGATTCAGAAGGCCCTCGATCAAACGTCGGCACCCGAACAAGCCCTTAGTGTTCCGAGCCAACGGCAGCACAAATTTTTCCTTACCACTTATCTGCTCAGCTTAGCTCTTCTGGGCGCTGCTTACTATCTAGTTCGTCTGCGCGTTATTCACGTCGCGGAAGCCTACTTCCCGTTTCTGCAGCGTTTCTGTCTGGGGTCATTCGCGATAGTGGCTGTACTTACAGTTGCCCGAGTGCTCGATTTTTATTTTGTTAAGAACGTTACCGACGCGGCTTCGAAATACAACATCAGGCGCATTCTAAAACTTGTGACTGCTATCGTTGTTGCTTTCATCATTATTTCGATTCTGTTTGCAAACTGGTACACGGCTATCGTTTCGTTAGGACTCGTCTCGCTGATTCTTGGCTTTGCGTTACAGACACCGATAACGAGTTTTATCGGGTGGGTCTACATTTTGATTCGCACGCCTTATCGCGTCGGAGATCGTATTCGAATCGGCGATGCGACTGGTGACGTCATTGACGTCAGCTATCTTGACACTACCCTGTGGGAGTTTGGCGGCGAATACTTATCCACCGATCATCCCAGCGGTCGTGTAATCAAGTTTCCCAACTCAAAAGTTCTGAACACCGCCGTCTACAATTATTCGTGGCCGCTGTTTCCCTACATCTGGAATGAAATCAAATTCAACATCGCGTATGAAAGCGATCTGGACTTCGTCTCGCAGACTTTGAAAGAAATCGCGAACGAGGAAATCGGTGAGGCCATGCTCGAGCGCGTCCGGACCTTTCGCTCATTACTTTCGGAGACGCCGGTGGACCAACTGGAAGTCCGGGAATATCCTGCCGTGTTGTTTCGAGTGAGCAGCAACACCTGGCTGGAAGCTATCGTTCGCTATTTGGTAGAACCCAAACGAGCCGGCCGCGTGAAAACGCAACTAATCGAAAGGATGCTGGCCGCGTTGAATGCCGCGCCCGAAAAAGTATTGTTTCCCAAAGGGCCAGCGCGCTGAGTGTGAGTCCGGTCGCGCAATGTATCCGCAATAATCTTTCCGCTACCACCAAAGCGTTATCGCTGCTAGAATTCAGGTCGAAATAGACTCCCGAGAGGACCGAGTATGCCGGAACAAAGAGGTAAACAGGCAACTGCCGATGTTAAGTCGGAATGGACGCAGGCTTACCAGATCTACCAGCGCGCGCCAGGCGACCGCTACGATAAGAAGAAAGACCGAACATCGCGCATCGATCATGTAGCCGTGGAAATGAAATTAACGCGCAAGCAGGCGAAACGCCGCATCCGCAATTACGAAGCATGGCAGCGCAACATTAAAAAGGGTATCGTCGAACCCTAGTCAACTCCCCAAAAGCCACCTGTATTCCCACCTAATAGATTCAGCGGACGTGACCTGCGTGTCTGGTCCGCTGGCTGGAATCCCCTCCCTGCTTTTGGAATAAGAAACTCTTTAGGCTTCTACTCTTGAAGAAGTCCACAAGCCGGAGTCTGCTCTTGAGACGTCTTGTTTTTACAACAGGGCCCACCGAGCGAATTACATGAACCACCGTCAATATCTGGTTGTGTTGTGCCTCGGCGCGACGCTACTGCTCCTGCCCGCGCGCGCGTTTGCGCAATGTGGCGGCGAACGTTGGTCGGTGAAGATTGGCTCGGATCCTGATGCCGGCCTCGTCAACCTCAGCAACCCTACCGCTACAACACTGGCTGCATTAACGGCGCTCGCCGCACCAAATACGATTCCAGACAACAAAAGAGTACAGCCCACCGAGACCACGCTTTGGATTGTCAACGCTACTTTGAAGCAATACCAGCAACAGGCGGACTCGGACTATCACTTGCTTTTGATCGATGGCGCAGGTCATCAAATGATTGCCGAAATTCCTTCGCCTAATTGTCTTCCTTCAGATAGTCCATTTCTCGCGGGCGTGACGCGGGCGCGCGCCCAATTTGACGCGAAATTTAAAGCCACAACTTCGCTCAAGAGTGCGAACGTACCGGTTCAAATTACAGGAGTCGGTTTCTTTGATTATCTTGCTGGTCAAACCGGAGTAGCACCGAATGGCATCGAGCTCCATCCCATTCTTGATATTGTTTTTAATCCGACGAATGACTTTTCACTCAACACCTTGTCGGCAACATTAAATGCGACGCAAGGCAGTTCGGTGAATACAACTATCTCTACGTTGATTACAGGCAGCTTCAATTCCAGTATCTCGCTCGCCGCTTCCGGTTTGCCGGCGGGCACAACAGCCAGCTTCAGCCCTGCCACTATTGCTGCACCCGGTTCCGGTTCGAGCGCGCTCACCTTTAACGTCGGCAGCACCACGCCCACCGGAACTTACAACATCTCAATCAACGGAACGGGTGGCGGCAAAAGTCACAGCGCAAATATTGCTTTAACGGTCAGCTCCGCCGGCGGCGCCACGCAACAGCTGCTGGACAATCCGGGCTTTGAAAAAGGACTCAATGCTTCGCCATGGGCAGCGAGTGCTGGTGTAATCGACAATACCGCGTTTCAGCCGGCGAGGACTGGCTCCTGGAAAGCGTGGATGAACGGCTGGGGCTCGCCGCACACCGACACGCTTTCGCAGACGGTGACCATTCCCGCCGATGCGACCAGGGCCACGCTGTCTTATTGGCTGTACGTATACACGGCGGAGACGACGGCGAGCGTCGCCTATGACACGCTGGCTGTTCAATTGCGCAGTTCGTCAGGCGCGGTGTTGACTACTCTGACTAACTACTCGAACCTCAGCCCTAAATTTCCTTACACTCAGGCTTCGTTCGATCTCAGCTCATTTAAAGGACAAACCGTTCAGGTTTATCTGGTAGGCATTGAAGACCAGGGACTGCAAACTTCTTTTCTCATTGATGACTTCTCGCTCGATGTTGCCACCGCTTCAACCACGACTGATGATTTTTCGATTAGCGCGACTCCGGTAACCTTGACCGTCATGCAAGGAAATTCCACCGCAGCGACTGTTAGCACGAGCCTCACGGGTAATTTCAATTCCAATATCTCACTCGCCGCTTTCGGTTTGCCGTCCGGAGCCACCGCGAGCTTTAACCCGTCGAGTATCGCCGCACCGGGTTCCGGCTCAAGTACGCTAACCATAAACGCCGGCCCCACGACGCCGGCCGGTACCTACAACATTTCGATCACCGGCAGCGGCGGCGGAAAATCGCATTCAACCAGCGTCGGGCTAACTGTCAGCGCTGCGAGCGGCAACACGCAACAACTGCTTGGCAATCCGAGTTTTGAAAATGGCACGAACCCTTCTCCCTGGGTAGCTACCGCCGGCGTGATTGACAACAACACGCTGCAGCCGGCGCGCACTGGCGCCTGGAAAGCCTGGATGAACGGCTGGGGCACGACGCACACTGACACGCTTTCGCAGACCGTCACCATTCCCGCCGACGCCACTCAGGCCACTCTGTCTTATTGGATGTATGTTTATACGGCTGAGACTTCGCCAACAATTGTGTATGACAAGCTGGCCGTGCAAGTGCGCAATTCTTCAGGCGCGGTATTGGCAACCCTGGCAAACTACTCAAACCTGAGCCCCAAGTTTCCGTACGCGCAGGCATCGTTTGATCTCAGTCCCTACAAAGGACAAACCATCCAGATTTATCTGGTTGGAACTGAAGACCAGGGACTGCAAACTTCCTTCATCATCGACGACTTTGCGCTCGATGTAAGGTAATAGGGTTGATGAAATGCGTTACAGCTTCTTAATTTTGAGTTTGTTATTCGCTGCCGGCACGGTCAGGGCGCAGCAACCAGAAGATAAAACGCCGGCCAACGATGGGGTTCAGGCCGTGCTTGATGACGATGGCGGAAGGGCGTTCATCGTCAACTCGAAATTGAAGTCGTTAACGCAACTTAAACGCTTGCCGGGCGCCACAACGTTAACCGCGCCACAACAGTACACAATTTTTCTGGGCAGTCGTTGGGCCACGCCTTCGTTGCGTGCGCGCGAAGCAAAGCTCAGCAACCTGTTGGCGTCAATTCAAAATCAGCCTGACCTCAACAAGTTAAATAACCTGGGAATCAACAACCTCTATGGGCCAACTGACAGTCAAGAGGTGCTGGTGCAGTTCAAGGACGACGACAAGCTTTCGGATATTGGAGTTAAGACAATCCTGGCAGGACTGGTCGGAGATGGTTCCTTACCAGAGGCAGACCGAACGACGATTTATGTGATCTTTCTGCAGCCCGACCTTCGCTCGACGCTGGGACCATTGACCGGCCGGAAACACTACCTGGCTTATCACCAATTTCTTAATGTGGACGGCGCACGCTTGCACTATGTTGTCGTTCCGTATGAACCGGACGTTGATACTGCAAAAGCAATCGCTTTACGCGCGCTGGTTGCGGCCGCGCTAAACCCTACCGGCGATACTGGAAACTAACCTCAACCGGCCGGCACCACCGGCACGACAATTTTCTGGCCCGGCAAGATTGTGGCCCAGTTTGCCACCTGCGGATTCAGTTCGCGCAGGCGGTCCGGCGTCACTTTGTATTTACTGGATAAGCGATTCAAAGAATCCCCGGGGGCAATTATTACTTCTGTCGTGTTCGACGAAGTGTTGAGGGATTGGTCTTGAGCAGGCGGCGCAACAGGTGCAGCTGCGCTCGTTGGCGGCGTCGCCTGAGCTACCGCAGCTGCAGGCACCCGGATCCTCTGCCCCATACGAATTGTGGACCAACGCCTAATACTCGGATTCAACGACATCAATTTTTGTTGTGACACGTTGTATTGGACTGCAAGGGTCCTCAACGAGTCGCCTCGGTTGACCGTGACTTCCGTAAAACCGTACGCCGAAGTGTTCTCACTGGGTGATGCGAGAGGAGACGGGGACGGCACAGCTGCTGCGGTTTGACCAATCGTATCAATGTATCGCTTCGCATCGGCGAAAGACGAGAATCTTTGTTCGCCGGTGGCGTTGAGTGGCTGTGAAACATTCAGCGTTACCGTTGCCTGCTCGGCGTCCAAGCGGCTTAGAGTAATCTGATTGCCAGCGGTCTTTACCGACCAAACTTCAGGAGCGCCCTTCGCGGCGCGTGATTGTATCCAACCGCCGATAAGCGAACCTATCAACGCGGCCGCAAGCACAAGCAACGCAACCATGGCAACGGGAACCGCCGACCGCCGCGATGCATTGTCTCCCTCACTTGCCATTGGTTGTGTAATAGATTCGTTGGATTCGCTGGTGGCGGCAGCAGCGTTCGCTCTTTGCGCCACCGTTGTGCCCAGGTTCTTAACTTTCTCGTCCAACTCCAGAAGATCGAGCTTCGCGGCCTTCCCTCTCAAATCATCTTTCAAGATTTCCAGTTGCTGGGCGATTCTCGAGTCAACCTGGCTGCGGGATTGATCTGCCTCCAAGGCATCCATTCTGGATTCGAGTGCAGCTACCGCCTTGCTCAAATCGGCAAGCACCGGGTCGAGGTACTTTTCGTAAGGACCAGCCATCACGATAAGGCTACGGTCGTCGCGAGCAGTATCGGCGGACTTCATTAGCGAATCGCAAATTACTTTCGGATCGGTTGAGCCTATTTTCGCAATCTCATCGGCCAGCTTTCGTCCGGCAAACGCTTCCTGAAGACCGCGAGTCATCAGCAAAACGAGATCACCATCCTGCAAAGTAAACGATTGCACTACGTCCGTTAAGGGAGCCTCACGATTGCGCGCCCCGAGTTGTTCGATTGGGGGATCAGCGCCCGCCGCAGACGATGTCTCGCCGGCAGCTGGTCCGAACAGAGGCAGGACGCGCCCGTTGTTAACCACATTCAATTGCACGTCGCCGCAGAGAAAGTAAGTGAGGCGATTGCCGTTAACGAGGCAGAGTGCACCGCTCGCCAACAAATCAGGTCCGCCCGATTGCTCGCCGAGGTTGTGCAGGAAGTTATTGATTTCCTTGGCTAGAAATCCCAGAAACAACTCGGCCGAAAATCTGGATAAGGTCACAAACGATCCAACAATCGTTTCCAACTTGCCCTTCAAAGTTGCGTTGAGGTTTGCGTAATCGTGGTGTCCAAAATCGAGCAGCGCAAAGAAGTGTCCGCGCGGCGTCTCGAGGTCGAGCGCAAAGTCCTCGTTGTGAGGCTTTGATCTTAATTTGATGGAATCCGACGAAAATTTCATGGGGCGCGTCCTCCGTGTGCGCGAAACTTATCACGAACCAACTAATTGCGGAATAATCTTTTTTCTCGTCGCGGGCCAGGGCTTTTCAAGTCACTCGACGCTGGTTACAATTCTCCTCGTTCCCCACAGACAAATAATCAGCCGGCTAAGCCAATGGAGGCTCCAATGAATCTCTTTCGCCACAGCGGCCATGTGTGGACAGCTGCGTTCGTTTTCCTTATCGTCGGTCTTTCGCTTATGTCATCGTGCACTAACAATTCAAACTCGGTCTCAACGTCTGGAGGCAAAGGCACGCCTGCCGAGGCTGAGAAGTTCGTCGCCGACGCTGAAAAGCGCTTGTTTGATTTGAACGTCAAGTACAGCCGCGCCGATTGGGTAAAGAGCACTTTCATCACCGACGACACGGAGGCGATGTCCGCCGAGGCAAACAAGGATGTAATTGCCGCGACTACCGAACTGGCGGACCAGTCGGGCCGTTTCGATGGACTTGATTTGCCTTACGACGTTGCTCGCAAGCTAAAACTTCTGAAGTTGTCACTCACCTTGCCCGCGCCCAAAGATCCGGCTGAACGTGATGAATTGACAAAGCTGGCCGCCTCGCTTGAAGGAGACTACGGCAAAGGCAAGTATTGCCCGGATGGTGATAAAGGAAAGTGCCTGTCGCTCGGCGACATGGAAGAGATCATGGGGTCCAGCCGCGATCCGGAAGAATTGAAGCGGATTTGGCTGGGCTGGCACCAGGTGTCCCCGCCCTATCGAAAAGACTACGTGCGTTTTGTTGAATTGAGTAACAAAGGCGCCAGGGAAATGGGGTTCAAGGATACCGGCGCCATGTGGCGTGCGAAATATGACATGGATCCTGATGCTTTTTCCGCAGAAATGGAACGGCTGTGGCAGCAGGTCAAACCGCTCTATGATTCGCTCTACACTTACACGCGTCGGAAGCTCTCAGAGAAGTATGGGAAGGAAGTGGTGCCACTCGATGGACCAATTCCGGCGCACCTGCTCGGCAATATGTGGGCCCAGCAGTGGGGCAATATCTATCCGCTGCTTAAGCCCGAAGGCACTGGCGACCGTGGTTACGATCTGACGCAGATATTGAAAGCCCGCAACACTGATGCCAAGCAGCTAGTTCACTACGGCGAATCTTTTTTTACTTCACTCGGTTTCGAGGCGCTGCCGCAAACATTTTGGGAACGCTCGATGTTGGTCAAGCCGGTAGATCATGAGGTCGTCTGCCACGCGAGTGCCTGGGACATCGATTTCGAAAAAGATGTGCGTTTGAAGATGTGCATTCAGGTCAACGAGGAAGACTTCACCACGGTCCATCACGAACTGGGACACAATTACTATCAAATGGCTTATGCAGGTCAACCGTTTCTATATCGCGACAGCGCGAACGACGGTTTTCATGAAGCCATCGGCGATACTATGGCATTGTCAGTCACGCCGCCCTACCTAAAACAAATTGGATTGATCGACAAAGTTCCAGATCCGAGCGCCGACATCGGTTTCCTGCTGCAACGCGCGCTGGACAAGGTAGCGTTCCTACCGTTCGGTTATCTGGTGGATCAGTGGCGCTGGAAAGTTTTCTCAGGCGAAGTTGGTCCAAACGATTACAACAAAGCGTGGTGGGACCTGCGTTTGAAGTATCAGGGCATCGCTCCTCCGGCTCCTCGTTCGGAACAGGATTTCGATGCCGGGGCGAAATATCACGTGCCCGCCAACACACCTTATGCGCGCTACTTTCTCGCGGCGATTTTGCAGTTTCAATTTCATCGCGCGCTGTGCCGCGAAGCAGGCTTCAAAGGCCCGCTTTACCAGTGTTCGATCTACGGCAACAAGCAAGCAGGAGAGAAACTTAAACAGATGCTGGCGATGGGTTTGAGTAAACCGTGGCCTGAGGCATTAAAGGCCATGACCGGCGAAGACAAAATGGATGCAACCGCGATCATCGATTACTTTGCGCCGCTGAAGACCTGGCTGGATGAACAGAACAAGGCGCCGTAAGAATCTTGTCCCTCTCCTTTAGGAGGCTTTGCACAAAAACTATTAGTGCCGTGGTGAGATCCGACCCACATAGTGTCATCAAGCGAAAGCTCCGGCTTGTAGTGGGTCGACGAATACGGAACCGGGAGCGGTAGCGACCGGGTCGGCCACTCACCATTGTGGGTCCCCGAATACTGAGTGGCCGATTCGTGCGAAACTGGCATGCGTTATGGGGAAACAAACACACGGGCCAAGTGATTGCCGCGTTGAGTTAATGACCCGGTCCCTACCGCTCCCGGTTCTGCATTGGTCGACCCACGTCGCAGGTATACGACTTTGATTCCAAGCCGCGCAGCAAAAGTCTCTAACCAAAAAAAGATGCCGCGATTTTTCAATCGCGGCATTTTTAAGTTTTACCAACTAAGCAACTAGAGTTTGCTCTACCACATTACCAGGGCCAGCGACGGCTGTTGTTATAGCCTCCGTACTGTTGGTATCCCTGCTGGTAGCCCTGCAGAAATCCCTGGCGATAGGCCTGTTGAAACTGGCCTCGATTGCCATAGGTCGAGCTGTAACCTGAATTGGCGTTTTTGTAGTAGTGAGAACGTTGCGGGTTATAGCTTTGACCCCGTTGGGCGTCGCTCGAACCGGTGTAAAGTCCATCCTGGTACCCTTGCTGTTGGGCCTGCTGGTAGACGTTATAACCGTAGTTGCCGTACCCACTTTGGTTGCGATACTGACCATAACCTCCCTGGGTCCGGCGGTACTGACCGTAGTTGCGATAACCGTCGTACTGGCCGTTGTTGCGACTCCAGCGGCCGTTATTCCGATCGCCATCACGGTCTCGGTCTCGGTCGCCGTCGTTATCGCGATCGCGATCGCGTCGATTTCGGCGATGGCGGTCGTTAGTGTTCGCATCGCGGTCTCGGTTTCGTTCCCAACTGCGGTCTTGCGCTTGAACAGTGGAAACAGTCGTTAGGCCGAATCCCAGCAACAACGAAAGCGCCAGAAATGCGACCCACAAACCGTTCCGGGTTTTGCTTAAATACATATTTTGATTCCCTCCGCCTCGGCCCAATAGCAAAGAGCGCGCCGGGCCCTGATAAAACCCCAACGTTTCCACTTTGCCTATTTTTTTCGGAGGCTGATTTTAGACGCAATACGAGAACGTGTAACAGGAACTCGTTATCGTTTGTTTTCAGTTGCGAGGACGCTAGACGATTGTAGGTCGTGTTGCGTTTAGGTTGCCTTAGACCTGGTGCGTATCACGTCTGCCTGCAGAAACTGAGCAACTACCTCAGGCGGCCAATGACGGTGAGCGCTACTTTCGCGGACGGTCGCACGGTTCACACGCACCATATCGGTTGAGCTAACCAGGAGTTTTCGATAGCCGGGTGCAAGCGCACGCATCCTGGCCGGCTTTGGCGCCGAAAGCTGGGGCGCCACAGAATCCAGCCAACCGCTGAAGAATTCGTTCAGCGAATCGCCATCAGACTCGGGCAAGGAAGTAGATTGTGCAATAGAACGTTCGGTTGCTTTAAGTGCGGCTTGTTTCATAATTCAGAGGGACACTATAAAGAAGTGCCAATGCCGGTCGTTTTCCAGTTAGCGAGCTCTATCAGATCATCAACGTTTAGCATCAGGAGCTACGCCTGCTGGCAATCTGACTGCGCCAGATCACCCTCGCCTCAGAGCGTCGAAACGTTTAGAGGTCGCCTCGTGCTTAGGCGTTACGTCTTCGCGCCGGAGGAGCGAAAAAGGGTTGAACTATGGCGTCGCGCTATGAACACTGGCTCCTCCGGAGCCAGAAACAGACCCGCTATCGCGACGGAGCGGTCACATTAACGTCGACCTTTTTGTTTCCACCGAAAAAGCGACCACCAAACACGAATAGAGCTGCGATTACAATAATCACAAATATCACCAGTACCGCGACTACGCCCGCACTGCCTCCACCATCACCGTCTCCCATAACGTTTTCCTCCTGCTCAAAGTGAATAAGAAAATCAAGCTGCGGTGGTTTCGCCACCGAGCAAAGTTAGTACTTCTCCGGTCACGTAACTCGAATCAATCTCCGATGCGAAGTACACAAATGCCGGCGCAATCTCTTCAGGTTGCGCAGGACGCTTCAGCGGCGTGTCGGCGCCAAACTTCGCGACGTCTTTCGCTGCCTTATCAGAAGGATTCAGCGGCGTCCAAACTGGTCCAGGCGCGACGCAGTTGACGCGAATCCCTTTCTCGACAAGGTTCTGAGCCAACGACTTGGTAAAGGCATGAATCGCACCCTTCGTTGCTGCGTAGTCCAGCAATTCTTTACTGCCATCAAGACCCGTGATCGATCCGGTGTTGATGATCGCGCTGCCCTTTCTCAAATGCGGCAGCACAGCCTTGGCCATGCGAAAGTAACCGTAGATGTTTGTTTTGAAAGTGCGGTCCCATTGTTCTTCCGAGAGATCCTCAAGGCCCTCCTGGTGTTGCTGGTACGCAGCGTTATTGACCAGGATGTCCAGCTTGCCGAGTTTGGAAACTGTCTTGTTGACGGCGCTTGTCGGAAATCTTTGCCGAGTGATGTCACCCGAGATCGCGATTGCTTCACGTCCTTCAGCTTCGATTGCGGCAAGTGTTTCTCGAGCATCGCTTGCTTCCTGAGGCAGATGAGTTATCGCGACGTCCGCACCTTCGCGTGCGAACAGCACCGCTACCGCGCGTCCGATGCCCGAATCGCCCCCGGTAATTAGAGCAACCTTGCCGGCGAGCTTGCCCGATCCTTTGTAATAGGGCGCTTCATATTTCGGACGCGGCTTTAGCTTAGATTCAAGTCCGGGTTTGCGTTGATGCTGCGCCGGCAAGGGCGACTTTGGTTCTTTCATCTGACCCAGGCTCTTCGCGGATCGCACAGCGGCCTTAGAAGTCCCCGCGGCGCGAGCTTTTGTCGCGGTCGTTCTGCTCGCGCGACTGGCCCCAGCTTTTGTGGCTTTCTTTCGTTTAGTTGGCATTCAATTCTGTTCTACTTCTTCTTCGAAGACTTCTTGGAAGACTTTCGGCTCGACTTCTTGGCAGCTTTCTTGCCGCCTTTTTTGCCGCCTTTTTTAGAAGAACTCTTGTTTCCCTTTTTACCTCGGCCCGATCCACTTTTCTTGCCGCCGCCGGATTCCTTGTTCACCGTCGCCCAGGCGCGGGCCTCAGCGGTCTTCTTTGAAACGCCACGATCTTCGTAACCCTCTTCAATGTGTTCTGCTTGCCGCTTTTGCTTATCGGTGTAGGCTCCCTTGTCTCCTCTCGGCATCGTCCACTCTCCCTTCATTGAATTGGTGTTTGTTAACTCTGCAAATACTGAGCCCAGCGGAATCTGGCAAGCAAAGATCTTCGGGTAGCGATTCTGATTGCCGAACTACCAAAGAAAAAAGCTGGCACTGCTCTTGCGGCACTCTTTTCTGAATTCATAATTAGTGGGCCTGGTGTGGTCTGTTACTAAACAAATGGGCGTGTGGGATGTACAGGAAGCCTACACAAAATCAAGGAGACCGATATGGCGGATAAAGCTGGAACCAAGCGCGAACTAATCGACACGGGAACGGACAAGCGTTACGTGCGACGCGACAAGGATGGACAATTTAAGGAGTCAGATGATCAAGGACGGTCGTTAGCGCAGGATGTGAAGCGCAAGGCTAAGACCGAGGTGAAGTCCGGTCAAGGCGATCGCGGCGACCAAAAACGGTCGTAAACAAAAGCGGTTTTCGTTATCACCGAATTCATAATCTCCTGCCGCAGGATTCACGCCTGGCTGATTGCCAGGCAGCGGCAGGATTATCTTTGTGTTGCTGGCAATCTCCCGGGTAAGACTCAAACTTTCAATGACCAGAATTGAAAAGCTGCAGCGAGCCGGAATAAAGCGTTTGGGAACACCGGCGCGTGGGTTTCATTACCAGCGCGCGGACGGGAAAAAAGTAACTGCGGCCGAGCGCGAAAGAATCGAAAGTTTAAAAATTCCGCCGGCTTGGACTGACGTCGCTATTAATCCACGGGCCGCCGGCGCATTACAGGTGGTGGGCAAGGATGCCGCCGGACGATGGCAATACCTCTACCACGAGACACACACGCGCCGGCAGGATGTTAAGAAGTTTCGACGCCTCATCGCTTTTGCCGAAGCCTTGCCAAAGATGCGGAAAACAGTCGCGTCCCACCTGCGCCAACCAGACCTCGGACGCGAACGCGTGATGGCCAGCATTGTACGCATTCTTTCGAGTTGCTTCATTCGCCCCGGCAGTCAGGTATATGCAAGTGAGAACGGCAGCTACGGCATCGCCACACTGCGTCCGAAGCACGTGAAAGTTAAGGGTAGCGTTGTCGAGTTTGATTTTCCCGGCAAGTCGGGCGTGCGCCAGGTGCGGCAAATACGAGATCGCCAGGTAGCGAAAGTTGTAAAAGGTTTGCTCAAGGAACCCGGGCGCGAAGTTTTCAAATACAAGAATGGCAACGGCGAGTTTGTGGATGTTAAGCGGCGCCACATCACCGAGTACATCCGCGAAGTAATGGGCGAAAAATTCAGCGCCAAGGATTTTCGCACCTGGGCCGGAACACTCGTGTGCGCTTGCGCGTTGGCAAAAGCGGGTGTGGATGTCGCTGAAAAGAAGACGGCGCGCAAACGAAAAGTGGTGGCGGCCATTAAGCAGGCAGCGGAAGCGTTAGGCAACACTCCGGCAGTCTGCCGCAGTTCCTACATCTGCCCGGAAATAATCAACAGTTTTGACACAGGAAAAATCATCGACCGCTATTTCAACACTCTCAATGAATTGATCACTTATCGTGGAAAAACACTTCACGCCGCCGAGAAGTCATTACTGCGATTCATGAAGCAAACAGCAAAGGTCCGATAGGCTTTAGCTTCTCGTTGAGCCGCGTCGCTGTCTACCGAATCGAATTTAATCTTTAGCACGACACCAAGCTTATCGGAGGTCCGTCTGGCATTCGCCTTGCAGCTTTGCTGGAAACCAAAGCAATTCCTTGGTTGTTTGCATGCGAACGGTACAGATTCGCAAGTACATTTTTGGGCCAGTATTGAAACGAATACAGCCCCGACAAAAACTATCGAACACTGGGAGGAAACTAGAATGGCACAAGATCAAGATAGACAAGGCCAAGGCGGCGGTGGCGGTCAACAAGGTGGTGGCGGTCAACAAGGCGGTGGCGGCCAGCAGGGTGGTGGCGGTCAACAAGGTGGCGGCGGTCAACAAGGTGGTGGCGGTCAACAAGGTGGTGGCGGCCAACAGGGTAGCGGCAGCAGGCAAGGTGGCGGTGGCCAGGGCGGTGCTTAGAATCTCGATCGCCAACACTGCTCGTGCTTAATTCGTTCTTCATTTTAGCCCGGCAACAATTCCAGCCAACAAGCTCTAATGCAGAACTCTTCCCGGAGGTGGGTTCCTCGAGAACTCACCTCTGACTTTACAGAGAAGATCGATCCCAGGGGGAAATATTAATGGATGCCTTTGAACTCTTAAAGAAAGACCATAAGAAAGTTTCGCAACTGTTTCAGGAAGTGGAGGCAGCCTCGGGCCAAGCGAAGAAACATATCTTCTCCCAGCTGAAGACAGAGCTCGACGTACATGCGAAAACTGAAGAAAGGATTTTTTATCCAGCTTTAGAGAACAAGGACGCCGCGCGCGAGATCACGCTCGAAGCCTACGAAGAGCACAACGTCGTGAAAGACCTCTTAGCCGAACTGGATAGCGGCGACCCAGCTCAGGACGAATGGGACGCAAAGCTGACTGTACTCAAAGAGAATGTTGAGCACCACGTCGAGGAAGAAGAAGGGGAACTTTTCAGCAAGGCTCGTCAGGTACTAAGCAAATCGGAAATCGAAGAACTCGGCGTAGAAATGGAAGCAGAAAAAGCGACTCAACTGAGGGACGCGACTGCGGGGGGCAACACCCAATCCGCCGGACAAGGCGATCCAAAATCAAGTCGCGGTGCGGGCAAAAAATCTAACGGCAGTGAAAGTGCCGGCGTGCTGGCACGCCTTGCGAATTTGGTCGGTCTTGGCGGCGGGTCGGCAACCAAGAAGGACAGCGCTAAAAGGCGCAGACCGTCTAAGGCAGTGAAACCGGCGACCAGCAAGAAGGCTGGCAAGAAAACCAGGACCGCAGCAAGCGGTAGCAAAAAGCAAAGCAGCAAGACCACCAAGAAAGCTACAAAGAAGAGCGCGACTAAATCGACGAAAGCAGCCCGCTCGCGTGGCGGGTCTAAGAAACCTGCAACGCGCCGAGCAAGCGAGAAAAAGACGCAGGGACGTACAACCAGCAAACGTGGCAGATCCAGATAGCCTGGGGCCGCGCGACTAATCAGTTCGATTGCCAGGCGATTGAATTATCTTGAATTTTCAAACCAGGAGGACTATCGATATGAACGCCTTTACTTTATTAAAAGCAGACCACAAAAAAGTTGCCGGACTACTCGAGAAGATCGATGAGACAACTGAGCGAGCAGTCAAAACGCGCGAAGAACTCTTTACGCAGCTTAAGACCGAGCTCGACATACACGCGCGCATTGAGGAAACCATCTTCTATCCCGCGTTAAAAGACGCCGACGAGACGCGCGACATTACGCTCGAGGCTTTCGAAGAGCACAAGGTAGTTAAGACCTTACTCGGCGAGCTCGAATCGTTGGGCAAGGATAAAGAAGAGTGGACTGCAAAGTTCACAGTGCTGAAGGAAAACATCGAGCATCACGTCGAAGAAGAAGAAGGTGAGATGTTTACTAAGGCGCGGAAAGTCCTGGGCGAAGACGATGCTGAGACGCTCGGTACGCGCATGGAGAAAGCTAAAGGCGAACAGAAAGCTGCCGCTGCAAGCTGATCAGCTTCAGGCTGGGCAACAACGGGTACGAAGATTAAGCACGGAGGCGGTGGGGTATGGAAGGACCATTACGTGGCTTACTGGCGGGTGCGGCCGCCTGGAAATTCGGCGGCGGCTGTATCTCGACCATTCTTGTTTTCATTATTGTCTTTTGGCTGCTCGGTTACGTTCACTGCTAAAGCCTCGAAGCGGCCGAGTGATCGACCAGCCATTCGCATATCCCTGTCGCCGGTCTGACTCTTTGTGCCGGTAATTCTTCGACTGCGGCGTCGCCGTGCAAAACATGCACGAGCGGCGCCGCTTTCTTTTCACCCGTCACCACGAACGTTACCCGCGCTGCATGGTTGAGAACCGGCAGGGTTAAGGTGACGCGCGCTTGTCCAGATTCAGGTTGAACGGTGACGACGACCCACTTTGTGGTTTCTTTCAGGGCATCGCTGGCGGGGAAGAGAGACGCGGTATGACCGTCGTCGCCCATTCCCAGCAAGACCAGATCAAATCGCGGCCAGGCCCTCGTTCCAAAAAAGCTTTTCATTTCGGCTTCATATGAGTCCGCGCTTTCCTGCGGAGCGCTCTCGCCTTTTATGCGGTGCACATTTTGCGATGGCAGTGCGATGCGCGATATCAACGCTTCATTCACCATCCGGTAATTGCTTTCAGGTGAATCCGGGGGACCGATTCGCTCATCACCAAAAAAGAGGTGAACATGCGACCAGTCGACGCGGCCTTTGAATTCATACGAGCCGAGCAGTTCGTAGGCACGCCGCGGCGTCGAACCGCCGGCTAGTGCGACCGCAAATGATCCGTGGTCAGCAATACTGGCAATCGAATAGTCAACAAATCGATTCGCTGCGGCTTGAGCAACTTGCTCTGGAGTGTCGAAGATAAAAAGGTTTGGGATTGAATTCATACTGCGGTGATGAGGTCGCTACCACCACGTTAGGCTAAGGATTGCTAACTTCCTTTTTGCTTCTCCAACAGCTGTTCCCATTCGGTATGAACAAAGCCCTGGTCCGGTTTGTCCGTGCGCTCGTAGGTATGCGAGCCGAAATAATCTCGTTGCGCCTGGGTCAGGTTTAGCGGCAGGTTCGCTGAGCGGTACAGATCGAAATAACTCACGCTTGCGGCAAATGCGGGAATCGGCAACCCGCGGCCGATAGCGTGCGCGGCGATCATGCGCCAGGAAGCTTGCGAACGATCGATGCGCGCTCTGAATTCATCGTTTAGCAACAGGTTTACCAGATCGGGCTGGCGCAAATATGCGTCTTTTATTAGTCCGAGAAACTTCGCGCGAATGATGCAGCCCCCCTGCCAGATGCGCGCCGTCTCGCTTAAATTGATGTTCCAGCCAAACTGATCAGAAGCGGCCTTAATTACATTCATGCCTTGCGCATAGGAACAAATCTTGGAGGCGTAAAGCGCATCACGTACGGCGTCAATCATTTCCTGCTTGTTTCCCAACGGTTCTGTCGCCGCGGGTGCGCCGAATTGTTTGGAGGCCGCAACGCGTTCGCTTTTTTGAGCGGAAATGTTTCGCGCAACAATCGCCGCGTCGATCGTAGGAATTGCCACGCCCAGATCGAGCGCAATCTGGCTGGCCCATTTTCCAGTTCCCTTTTGGCCCGCTTTGTCCAGGACAAGATCAACCAGGGGCTTGCCGGTTTCCGGATCTTTCACACGAAGGATCTGCGACGTAATCTCGATGAGATAGGATTCCAGTTCGCCCTTGTTCCACTCAGCAAAAATGTCAGCCAGCTCCTCAGTCTCGAGTCCCAGACCGTGGTGCATAATCCAGTAAGCCTCGGCGATGAGTTGCATGTCGCCATACTCAATGCCGTTATGAATCATCTTTACAAAGTGACCCGAGCCACCGGGTCCGATGTAAGTCACACATGGACCATCGGGAACCTTTGCGGCTATCGCTTCCCAGATCGGACGAATCTGTTCGTAAGCGTTTCGGTCACCGCCGGGCATGAGACTTGGACCAAGCAGCGCGCCTTTTTCGCCACCTGATGTGCCCGAGCCGATCATGAACATACCCGAGGCCTGGAGTTCTTTTTCGCGCCGCTCAGTGTCTTTGAAAAACGAGTTGCCCCCATCGATAACGATATCGCCTTGCTCGAGTGAAGGCTTGATCAGGTTGATGGTCCAGTCGACAGGGTCGCCTGCCTTTACCAAAAGAATTATCTTGCGCGGCCGTTCGAGTGAAGCGACAAACTCTTGCGGAGAATGAAAACCAAACAGTTGTTTACCCGGGTGGCGTGCAATAAAAGCATCGAGGACCGGTGGCTCGCGATCATAAACTGAGACGGAGTAGCCATTCCGCTCGATATTCAGGGCGAGGTTCTGGCCCATCACGCCGAGCCCAATCATGCCAATGTTCGCTGTAGTCATAAGAATCCCGAAAATAACTTTTGCCGCCGATTACGCCGATAAATGCGAAGCAGAAAACTTCAAGCAAGTCTCCTGATTTGGTTTGGTCCTAAATTTAATTGTTCCTTTTTTTTGATCCGCGTTCATCTGCGCGAATCCGCGGCCAATCACGTAAATGTCGCCACCAACATCTGGCGCAGACTCTGAAGTCCCGTCGCCACATCGCTGCCCAGGTCAACACGAATCGCGCGCCGGCCATGTGCCAGCAGCGATTGAAAATCACCAAGCGCCTGCGCATCCTTGAGCACGCTGAACGTGTAGGGCTCTCCCGGAATGGGGAAATCAGCTTTGTCCGGCGCGGTTATTTGAATGAAGACTCCCGAGTCTGGCCCGCCTTTGTGCAACTGGCCGGTCGAATGCAGAAAGCGTGGTCCATAGCCCATGGTGGTGGCCACCTTAGTCGCCTCACGAACAGCCATGCGAATTTCATTTAACGCTGCTGAATGTTCCGTCGTTTCCTCAATGTAAGCCAGAAGCGCAACATAATCCCCCGGCTTTATCTTTTCGCAATGCGCACCCAACACTTCCTGAACCGAATTCGCAGTCGCGCCATCGGTATAGATCGTCAACTGTCCATCTTTTGCCGAGGCCTCTTGCTGCGGCAGGTGGCCATCGCTCTTGTATTTCTCCAGCAGTGCTTTGGTGGCGTCTTTCGACTCTTGCACATTCGGTTGGTCAAACGGATTAATACCCAGACGCCAGCCGGCAAACGCCGTCGCGATTTCCCAAATGAAAAACTCCGCGCCCAGATCATAGACGTCGTTTAGCACTCGATAGACTACCGGGTGACCATCTGCTTCGAGGGCCTTCAACTGTGGATTGTCAGTTCCCTGCACGCTTATTGAAACGAACAGACGGTCGTCGCCATAACTCGCTGGCGCGCCGAGTGGCTCGCCGGCGATCGGGATTATTCCTTTTCCTTCCTTCCCGGTGCTCTCCGCGATCAACTGCTCAATCCACAAACCCAGGCTCGCGAGCTTTTCATCGGTAACAATCGTCAGCTTGTCGCGGCCGGACAGCGCGCACTCGGCCATGGTCGCTCCCAACAACGCGCCCGGATTTTCCTCGATGGGAGCGTCCGCGCCGCACAACTCAGAAGCGGCCACGGCGCGCTTGAGTAATTCCGAAACGTTCAGACCCATAATCGCGGCCGGCGCCATTCCGAAATACGACAGCGCTGAATAACGGCCGCCAATGTCTGGCTGATTGAGGAAGATTTTGCGGAAGTGATCCGCTTGCGCCGCCTTTACCATTTGCGTGCCGGGATCGGTAACTGCGATGAACGACTCTCCGGCGTTCGCGCCGGTTTGGGACAGCCGGTCGTACCAGAATTTATGAAAGACGATTGGCTCAGTGGTAGTTCCGGATTTTGAAGCAACGATGAACAGACAATGCTGCACGTCGATTTGCTTAGCGAAGTTATTGAT
>DATAOU010000182.1:0-16393 GCA_036265575.1 Pyrinomonadaceae bacterium | reverse complement strand
GAAGAAGCGCTACGAAATCTTTCTGAAAGAACAGGAGTCGACGACATTCGCAGCTTCGTTGCCTTACTAATTCAGGCTGATCGGTTTGGCGCGTCTATTGCCCGAGCAGTGCGTGTGTTTGCCGAATCACTAAGAACCAAGCGGCGGCAACGCGCTGAGCAAGCGTCTCAGAAAGCTGCGTTGAAGCTGGTGTTTCCGCTGACTCTTTTTCTTTTCCCAGTGATCATTTTGCTGCTGCTGGGTTCAGCATTGCTCAATATCGTTGACTCTCTGTTCACCTAAACGCTGGTGGCTTCAAGTTGTCGTTCACAAGCAGGAGATTCTATTAATGCTGAAACGGATCCTACTGATCGCATCGCTGGCCGCGATCATGATTGTAGTCATTGAGCCACTGCAGACTGCTCAGGGCATTATCATGACCCGGTCGCAATGGCTACTGATGAATTCATCAACCAATTCGATGCTGTCGACTCAGGTGCAACAGGGACACGAAAACGGTTTCCTGAGCGTCCTTAAGTCTCCCTTCCGCGCAATCGGCAAGCTGTTCGGCGGCGGCAAAAAAAATAAAGTCAAACTCGAACGCATCTCGGAGAAGGATATAAAGAACTTTGAAAGCTCTCCGGCTGTACAGACCACCAACAACATACCGGTGCCGGCGGTTTCACAAGGCGAGCCGACAACTATTCCTGGGATGGCAAGCGAGCAGAAAACTTCAGCTGACGCGCTCGAAACGATCGCACTCCAACACCTCGATAAAGGTCGCGCTCTGCTCAACAGTAATGACTTGAATGGCGCCATTGGCGAATTGTCCATGGCGGCTTCCGCAAATCCGAAACTAAGCGAAGCCAGCACTCTCCTGGGTGTAGCTTACTGGCGAAAAGGACTGCGCGATTTGGCGCAGCGGTCGTTTGAAAACGCGGTGCGAATTAATGACGACGACCCACAAAACCTCAACAACCTGGGCTATCTGCTGTACGAAAATGGCGAATACGAAAGCGCCACCAAGTACTTCAAACGTGCCGCAAAGCTGTCGCCAAACGATCCACTCGTCTGGAACAACCTCGGGTTAGCCCAATCGGAACGAGGACACTTCGATGATGCCTACGAAAGTTTTGCCCGCGCGCAGGGTGAGTACCAGGGCCATCTGAATATTGCTGCTCGCCTGGAGCGCAATGGCTCAACCAAGAAGGCCATCAAACATCTCGAAAAGGCACTTGCTTTGAAACCAAACTCCACCGATGTGCTTGCCAGGTTAGTGGATCTCTATGGCAGTACCGGTAACGAGAAACAGGCGGAGAGCGCGCGCAGTGCGTTACTTGCTGCCCGCACGCTCGCCAAGACATCGGCAGCCAAATAATAAGACCGGGACTGGAGCAGCCGAATGGCCCATTTGAGTTTTCTTACCCGAGCGGAGATTGAAAGTCTCGGTCCACCCACGCCGGAGGACATCGAAGAGACAGGCGTGTCTGATACTTTTCTCCGTGACCTCGCCCTCAAGCACGTTGCCACTCTGACGGATGCAACCTCGGCATCGGTTGCGGAGAAACTCTGCCTGCCGACGGCGCTGACCGAGGACGTCCTCTATCGGCTGTACCGGGAGAAGTTCATCGAGATGCGCCTGCAAAGCGCGGTTGGCGTTACGCGATATTCCATGTTGGACCACGGTTGGGAACGATTGATTCAACTGGAATCGCAAAATGGCTACCGCGGACCGGCTCCCGTATCACTGCCTGATTACACGCACATGATGCGTCTCCAGGCCAGTCCGTCGCGGCCTGCCTCCATTGAAACCATTCGTTCCGTCTTTCGCGATTTAGTATTGCCTGATGCGCTGCTGCAAACACTCGGTTGCGTTATTAATTCTCGCTCTTCTCTATTCCTGACTGGCCAGCCGGGCACCGGGAAAACGGCGGTCTCCGAGAGAATAAACGCAGCGCTGCTTGATCCCATCTGGATACCCTACGCAATTGAGGTCGATGGCCAGATCATTCGGCTATTCGACTCTCACTGTCACCGTCTTGTGCACGTGCAAGCCAAAGCCCTGGATCATGATCGGCGTTGGGTAAAAATAGAGCGCCCGCTAATCATGGTGGGCGGAGAATTCACCCTGCTGCACACGGTGCTGGCCTGGTCCGAAACGTCGCGGTTTTATGAAGCGCCATTTCAAATGAAATCAAACGGCGGGACTTTGATCATTGATGATTTTGGCCGGCAGTCTGTGGCCCCTCGCGCGCTACTAAATCGTTGGATTCAACCGCTGGAAAGACGGGTTGATTTTCTAACCCTCAATAATGGCAAAAAGATCGAAGTGCCCTTCGAGCAGCTCGTGGTCTTTTCGACTAACCTCGATGAAAAGGAGTTGATCGACGAAGCTTTTCTACGTCGCGTGGGCTATCGTGTCCGACTGGAAATGCCAAGCGCTTCAGCCTACCGCGAGATATTCAAACGCGCTGCCAAGGCCAAAGGCATAACAACTGACGAGGCAAGCCTCGAGCAAGTCCTTAATAAGTACGCTAATGAGCAGCGGCCCATGAAACCCTGCGAACCGCGCGACCTCTTGGGCCGCGTGAAGGACCTCTGCGCGTTTGAAGGGCGCCCGCACCAGTTAACTCAGGAGCTTATAGATATCGCCTGGAGAAACTACTTTGGCGCACCACGCGCTTTCGAACCGCAGGCCCTAGCCGTGGGTCAGGCCCAGGCTGTTCCCGTTCTCTAAGAGTCCCGCACCGAAGTCTGATGAATCGATCAATAAACATCATTGCAGTTGCCATTGCCATCGTCCTGATTGGTGAGAGCTCCACACAATTATTGGCCCAGAAACGTTCGGGTCATCGATCGGCAATGAAGAAAGTTAGTGAATCTCAAACGCGCGAGACACCCAAAGCGGGCTTACCAAACGGTAAGCTAGTTACGTTCGCTGACGGCGGCAGCCTGCATGTTGACGATGCCTGGTGGCAGGGAGAAGAGGTTTGGTATCGCCGCGGTGCGATTACTGAAACATCAAAGCGAAAAGTGAAGTCAATAGAACCCGTTTTTGTAGCGACCGTAACAACGCCACCAACGCCTTCCACCGTTCCCACTGTAAAAGATTCCACGGAAGGAACCGAGTCAACCTGGATTTATCTGGTGGGGGGAGCGCGCTTCAAGGTGGATCAGGTGAACAAAACGGCCGACGGTGCCTGGTACCAGCGGGGAAATCTTTTGAGCTTCCTAGAGAGCGCAAGAATTGAGCGCATTGAGCGCGAGCTGCCGGGTGAATCCGAGCGCGGATGGAGTGAACAGGGCTGGACCTCGGGCAACCCTTCCATCGATCAGTCGATCAGAACCAATGGCAGGCGCTTCGGCGTCGATCCGTACCTGGTTTTCCTCGTGATTGAGCAGGAATCTCACTTTCGAACCCGGGTAGTCAGCCCCAAGGGCGCACGCGGTCTGATGCAGCTGATGCCGGGAACAGCACGGCGCTTTGCGGTAAGAAATTCCTTTGATGCGGCGGAAAATATTCGCGGTGGCACACAATACTTGAAAGAATTGTTGACGATGTTCAATGGCCGGGTAGATCTTGCCCTGGCGAGCTATAATGCTGGTGAAGGACGCGTCATCAGTTACGGAAATAAGGTACCGCCCTTCCAGGAGACTCAGAACTACGTGAAACGTATCGGGCAACGCTACAAAAAGGCCGGCGGTTCTCGAAAGGATCCGCGCAAGGCAACGGCAGCGGGTGCGGCACAAACGGAGTTGGCCGAGGAAACACCATGAGGGTATTTATTCTTAGTCGAGCTCTTCTCATTTTTGCCTGTCTTGGTCTGTGCTGGAACATCGGGTCGGCGCAAACACGCGATGACACTCCGCTCACTAACGATGCCGTCGTGAAACTGGTTAAGGCGAACTTCAAAGAAAAAACTGTTATCGCGATCATTGAATCCCGTGCCACTCGATTTGATCTCTCCACGGAACGAATGATTGAACTGAAACGAACCGGTGTTAGTGAACGAATTATTCTGGCCATGCTTGCGCGTCAACAAGGGTTGGATTTCGATGCCGCGTGGAATGACGACGCATTTTTTAATCCTGCAAACGACAATGCGAAGATCGATAAGCAGGACGATCCTTCTCGAAATTCATCATCGCCAGGCAACAGTGCTGACATATTCGGTTCAAGCGGAGGGTCACGCGGCGGCACCCGGACCAAGGGAGGAAACAATACTTCCGGCGCTAATGACACCGTGACTACTGGTAGCGCGACGGTGCATATTCTGCGGCCCCCTGCTGAGGCAGGCGCGCTCCCCAAGATGGATCGCGTCGCCACTCTTACCAACGATTCGATAGTAGAGCTAATCGAAGCCGGATTCTCTGAGGGCACCATCATCCGACGCATCGAGCAATCGCCCGTTGAATTTGATCTCACCCCAGGCAAGCTTGCCGAACTGCGCAAGCACCGCGTCAGCGAGAAAATCCTGTCAGCGATGAAAACAGCGACCGGTGATACCAGCGATTCAAAATCCGCGCCCGTTTCCAATGGCACCCCTCGGCAATAAACAACTCGCTCGCATCAGAATGTTGCTATGTTTTGCATTGGCTGTTCTGCTGCCACTCGCGTACACGCACAATTCTCTGCAGGCCGGGGCCCAAACCAAGTCGCGCAAGAAATCGACTCCTGCTCAAAGCAAGAAATCCGTAGTTTCACCTTCGCCCTCGCCTACGCCTTCCTGGATTGACCGGCTGGGTGAGCCTCCACCTCCACCGCCACGCCCAACAGCAAACGTTGAACAGCAAATCAATCCTGGAGATGTCATCTCTGTCGAAACCACAGAGGTAATGTTGCCGGTTACGGTTAGAGATTCAAACGGGCGTCTGATCGCCGGACTAACGCGGGATGATTTTCACGTCTTCGAAGACAACAAAGAACAACCACTGCGCGATCTCGCGCTGCGACAGGTACCGGTCGATGCGGTCCTGATGATTGATGCCTCGTCGTCAGCAGTCCGAAACCTGGACGACTTTCGTCGGGCCGCCGAGGGCTTTGCCTCACGCCTCGGGCCAGATGATCGGATCAGCTTGATTAAGTTTGACGACTCAGTTCAACTCCTTCAGGACTGGACCAAAAGCCGTTTCCAATTGCAACGCGCGTTAAAAAGAGTGGCTCCGGGAGTGTTTACCAGATTCAACGACGCTTTGTTGTTAGCCGCCCGCGAGCAGTATGGCTCTACACAATCGCGACGGGCGCTCATCGTCCTAACTGATGGCATCGATAGCGGCCGGGGCACAACGCTGGAAAATGCGGCCAGGGCTTTACTGCAAGCACAGGTAACGGTTTATGTGGTCAGCAACACCGAAATTTCACGCGCAGAAAAACTTGCGGCCCTTGATGAGCTAACCCGGGGCACTGACGCCGCGCAGCGATTTAATAAATTGCAAATTGATGACTTGCGGGCCGGATTACGAGCGCTGGATGAGAGTGAAAACACCCTGGCGCAACTTACCGCTGCTACTGGAGGTCGACTCTTTAAACCCCAAAGCTTTGACGCTCTGGAAGCAACCTACGCAGAAGTGTCTGAGGAGCTGCGACATCAATACGCGCTCTACTACACGCCGCTTAATCGCACTCGTGACGGCGGGTTCCGTCGCGTTCGAGTTGAAGCCACGAATCCGTCCTACGAAACTCACACCCGCATCGGCTATTTCGCGCCAGGAAGCTAAGCTACTCCGAATCTGGCAGGGACAAGACTGTAACTATTGAGGCAAACTTTCTTTAGCCAGGACTAACTGAGGATTCGAATGATAGCGAAAAGGATTGCCAAACTCACAAACCCACCCGAGAAAGTAAAGGCCCGCTCAACGGGTTGACTCTTTCGTTGCATTAAATCGCGCATTATTACCAGACCACATTTCCAACCGTCGTGCTGGTAAATCGGTAGCATGTTCCCGGCGGCGATCAGAAAGTTGATCCACCCAAAGACTGTTCCGTACGTCAGCAAGCAGGCGATGAGGTTAAATATGATCCCGCCAAGGTGTACCAGCAGTTGCTGTCGCACTGAGCGCTCTTTCAGCATCGTTCCATCGAGACGCACAAAAGAGCCAAGCGGCAGAAGGCGCAGGCTGAATCGAACACTTCCGATGCGGAAACCCAAAAGCCTTGGCCCTAAACCCAGACCTAATTCAGACGCGGGAACTTTGCAGCTTCGGGCGGCCACGAGGTGTCCCAGCTCATGAATGACCATTGCGATGGGCGTTGCGATTAGAATTGCGTGTAACATACGCTTAGAAATGCCCTTCAAGTCTCGTATAAATATTGAAAAAGAAAATCATCGTTATGATTATTGTCATGGTTCCCCTCTGCTAACGGACCTTGGGGGTCGTGCTTTCGGAGTCAAGAGGCATGCCGCCCCTCACAGAGGTTTTTTTCGAGGGGATTGCAAGCCGTCTCCTTGAGGTGTCAGAAAATGTGACTGGTAAACAGACACAATTTGGCGATTACCGGGACGGGATTGTTCGATAATTTGTGAGTAACGGTTTTGAGTGCGGAGTCTTAAGGACGATAAAGGTCGTCACGGCTGCCTCAGCCAACGGACTACTTCCGGAATCGAGGCCTTCTTCCCGGCCATCAACATGCCAACTCGATAGACGCGCCCAGCCAACCAGGTCACCAGTGCGACGGTGCTAAAGCCCAACAACAGCGACAGCGCAATCTGCCACCAAGGTGGCGTCTGGGTGACGATCCTTACCAGCATTGTCATCGGCGAAAAAAAGGGAAACATCGAAGCCCAGAAAGCGAATGATGAATCCGGGCTTCGGCTAACGGGAAGGAACAAATAAAAACCAATGAGGGGGAACAGCACTACCGGCATGGATAGCTGACCGCCTTCCTGAGCGGTGGTGACCATGGAGCCAATGAGAGCGTAGATCGTCGAGTAAATGAAATAGCCCATCAAAAAAAAGAGGCCAAAGTACACGAAGTGAATCAGCGGAACGTGAGGGACATTTAAGGTCATTCCGTTCGCAGCCAGCATTCCCACGCCATAGACCACAAGTGCTACAAAAGCTAATCCCCAGATTGCGAGTTGGGTTAATGCCAGCAATGAAACACCCACCAGCTTTCCCATCATCAACGTGAACGGCTTTACCGAGGAAAATAAAATCTCACCGATGCGCGTTTCCTTCTCTTCGATTACGGCGCCAAGGATCATTTGACCGTACATCAGAATAGTCAGGTACATGATGAAACCGGCCCCGAACACCAAAGCAAACCCTTCTCCCGAGTCGCGCACGCCGTCACCGGTGGCACTCACTTTCAGGGCTTCGAGTTTGACTGGCTCTGAAAGTTCTTGAACTATCCTCGGGTCTATATTTGCCTCTGCGAGGCGCTGCTGACGAACCGCTTTGCTCAAAGCTTCCTGAAGAAACTTACGGGTAAAGACATCGCCGGTGTTGCGGCCAAAGTATTGAGGCTTTCCCTCCTGAAGGAGATCCGCTGGTAGTATCAGGTATCCATCCAACTCTTTGGCGAGAACGCGTCGATCCAGTTCCTTCTCAACTACGTTAAGAGGCCGCCCTTCCAAACGAACTTCTTGAATCTCGTACCTGCCTTCCTGTTTGTCATTTAGTTGTTGAAAGCGTTCACTTGGATTCTTGCCTGGCGCGGCGGCATTAAGTTCATCCTGCCCTGACTCGGGTGGCCCGGCGTTGTCCGTTAGAGATCTGTAAACGCCCTGGTATAACTTGCCTGTCTGGTCCACTACCGCGATCTTCAGCGGACCGCCCGCCTTGATGCGGAGCGCCAGCGCGGGCGCAATGCCAAACAGAGAAATCATCACCGGCCCCAGAACCGTTATCAGGATAAACATGCGGCTGCGCAAACGCTGGATATATTCACGTTTGAGAATGGCAAAGAATTTTCTCATTCTGCCTCGCTTACTTTCTCGATGAAAATATTGTTTAGACTCGGCTCTATCATCTCGAACCTCTCAATCATGGCGCCGCCGTCAATTAATTTTTTCAACAAGTCCTGCGGGTTTGTTTTTTCCGCAAGCAACACTTCTATACCGTCACTATGTCGTTCAATGCTTGTTACCAGGGATTGATCGGCTAGCACCTCGGTTCCGCCTTCGAGACGTAACCCCACTGCGTTGCGACTGGATGCGCGCTTCACGTCCCTGATGCTTCCTTCCAATATTTTTTGCGAGCGATTGATCAGGCAGATGTCGTCACAGATCTTTTCAGCCAATTCCATCTGATGAGTTGAGAAGATAATCGTCTTTCCCGAAGCCTTCAGCTCGAGCACGATTTCTTTCAGCAACTCAACATTCACAGGATCCAAGCCGGAGAACGGCTCATCAAGAATAAGCAGATCGGGCTTGTGCAAAACACTGGTAATAAATTGGACTTTCTGCTGCATGCCCTTTGAAAGTTCTCTTGTTCTCCTGTCTTTCCATTGCGAAAGCTTTAGCCGTTTCAGCCAATGATCGATCCGCAAATCAGCTTCAGTTCCATTCACACTTTTTAACTCGGCAAAAAACCTGAGCTGATCGCCCACTTTCATCTTCTTGTAGAGGCCACGCTCTTCGGGAAGATAGCCAATTCGATCCTGCGTGGCCGGCGAGATTGCTTTGCCAAACAGCCTTACTTCTCCCGAGTCGGGCCCGAAAATGTTTACGATCATGCGGATGGTAGTTGTCTTGCCCGCGCCGTTTGGGCCAAGTAGGCCAAAGATGCGACCCGCGCGAACTTCAAGACTCAGATCATTTACAGCCGTGAAGTCGCCGAACCGCTTGGTCACGTTTCGCAGAACTACGGTGGCAGGGCTAAGGCTCATTTTTGGGAGATCCTTTTGGGTGAGTTCTATGTAATTAGTGGACAGAGTTGGTTTGTAGCTGTAGTCGATCAATCCTGATCGTAGAGTCCCGCGCGGGCATACGATTCATCGAGTAGCTCCACCGGATGACAGGTCCTTAACTTTATTCCCGCAAGCAAAGCCCCAGCGCCTATCTGCATCTGGCAACCGGGATTTCCAGTGGCGAGAAGCTGCGCACCTGACGCTTGAATGTTCGAGAGTTTTTCCGCCAACACTTCGCGCGATAAATCCGGTTCGAGTAGGTTGTAGATGCCCGCGCCACCGCAGCATCTTTCTGAACCCTCCAGGCGCGCGAAGTTCAACTCTGAAACCGCCGCAAGCATTTCGAGCGGCGCTTCACCGGCGTGTTGGCCGTAAAGCAAATGACACGATGCGTCGTAAGTCACTGTTGCAGCCGTGATGCTTGATCCAACTTTGCTGCCGACTAACTTCAATTGCTGACTAATGTCACGAATTCTTTCGCTGAATGTACGCGCAGCAACAGCGAATGTTTCATCGCCGCTAAGTAGGTGTCCATATGATGCCAACATCGCACCGCAGCCACCCGCGTTGGTGACGACCGGCACATCTTCATTATGGGCAAACGCTTTGATGTTTTGCCGCGCGAGGGCCCGAGCGCCAACAAGGTCGCCGGCATGAGCGTGCAGCGCGCCACAACACACTTGATCGTTAGGAATAACCGTGTCGACGCCGTTCACTTTCAGCACACGCATCGTCGCCTGGTTAACGCGCGCGAATAACCCCTCGCCAACACAGCCGCTGAAAAGCATCGCCCCAGTGGCACTCGCCGTGGTTTGTGGCGCGATGTGATTCGTTAGCCCGGAACCACGCGGTGCCCTTGGTCCTTGTTTACTTCCGGAATTGGATCGGCGCCCGTTTTGCGGGCCCGAGCTTTGCAACAAGGCGAGTCCGAATTCAAAACGGCGCGAAGCCATTCGCGATAGGCCACTCTTTAAGAGAAAACTCGCGAGGCCGCTATTACGCATAACACGCGCAACCGCAAAGAAAATTTTCAAGCGGGCGGGCTGCAACCAAACGTGCTTCAGCGCAAAGCGCAATATTTTGTAAGTAAAACCGCGCTGCGTTGCTGAACCAAATAACTCCGCACGCGCCGCCTCAAGTAGTTGTCCATACTCGACTCCGGCCGGACACACTTGCTCGCAAGCTCGACAACCAAGGCAGCGATCGATGTGCCGTTCAAAGGCGCGCGATTCGTTTGCTAGTTTGCCCTCGCCGACAGCACGCATCAGGTAGAGACGCCCGCGTGGTCCATCGTTCTCATCACCAGTAATAACGTAGGTGGGACACGCTTCCAGGCATAGGCCGCAATGAATGCACGCCAGAAGTTTGTCTTGCTCTTGTGCCAGGGTCGATGTCAGTTGAGATTGGGACACTTTTTCAAACGTTAGTTCCAAGATTACTTAGCTAATATCCAAGCGCCAGCCCATCACTCCGGCGCGGATCGGTAGCGCCCAAACGGATTCCCGTCTTCTCTTCAATCATTACTCCAGCCGCATCGCCCATATAGCCGTCACTGTCCGTCCACCCTGCATCCGTTCGAATACGCAACGTATGCCCGCGCGAGCGGAGAATACGCAACGTGTCTTCGGAGAGCGCATAAGGTTCGTAAGCAACCTCATCCGGCAACCACTGATTGTGAATGCGCGGCGCGTCGATCGCCTGTTGCAGGTTCATGTCGTAGTCAACGACGTTGGTAATGATTTGCAGCACGGTATTGATGATAGTGGCCCCGCCCGGTGAACCAATCGCGAACCACAAGGAGCCGTCGCGGCGCAATACGAAAGTCGGCGTCATTGCCGATAGCGGCCGCTTGCGAGCTGAGATGGCGTTTCGCTCTCCCTGAATCAATCCATAGAGGTTGGCCGTTCCCGGTTTCGCCGAAAAATCATCCATCTCATTATTTAGTAGGAAGCCGGTGCCCTTGGCCACGACTCTCGATCCGTAGCTATCGTTCAAGGTGTAAGAGTTAGCGACCGCGTTCCCCTCGGCATCAACAATTGTGAAATGCGTCGTCGATCCCGACTCAGCGCCCGGCGGATTGCCGAAACGAATCTCCGCGCTGGTCGATGCATGGTCCGGGTTGATCGTCATCCGCAGCTTTTTCGCGTAATCTTTGTCGATCAGTCCAGTCACCGGGACGTTGGCGAAGTCTGCATCACCGAGGTACTCGGCGCGATCCGCGTAAGCGCGGCGCATTGCCTCCGCCATAACGTGATAGCGATCGGCCGATGCGGCTCCCATATTTTTAAGATCGTAACCCTCGAGAATGTTCAGCATCTCGAGCAGTATCACTCCCCCTGACGATGGCGGCGGCATGGTGATGACTTCATAGCCGCGATAGGTGCCGCGCAACGGCTCACGTTCTTTTGCAACGTAGCCCTCCAGGTCAGCCAGGGTCATCAAACCGTTATGACGCTTCATGTCGGCGGCGATCAGACGCGCAGTCATACCTTCATAAAACTCGCGCGCGCCATTTCGTTGGAGCCGCGCTAACGTCGCCGCGAGATCAGGCTGACGCAGCACTTCGCCTTCCTGATACGGACTTCCATTGTTTAGGAATATTTTTCTGCTGTCTTCGTAGAGTTCAAACTGAGGCTTCTTTTTTGCCAGCGTCCGCGCCAATGAATTCGAAACTGGAAAACCATTTACCGCCAACCGGCGTGCGGGTTCTATCAATTGACTCCAACTGAGTCTCCCTGATCCGTATTTCTTGAGGGCCAGTTCCATACCACGCACGGTGCCGGGGACTCCGGCTGCGCGATAACCAAGCAACGAGCCACCCTCGCCTTTGATCAGATCACCGTGCTGATCAAGATAGATGTTGCGCGTGGCTGCGGCCGGCGCCATTTCGCGGTAATCGATAGCGGTGGTTTTTCCGTTCTGCAGACGGATCATCATAAAACCGCCGCCGCCCAGGTTGCCCGCCGCCGGGTGCGTCACCGCCAGCGCAAATGCTACAGCCACCGCGGCATCAACCGCATTACCACCGCGCTGCAGAACTTCCACACCCACGCGCGCCGCAAGTTGATTGGTCGCCGCGACAATCCCGTGGCGAGCTCGCACCGGCTGGCGCGATGCAGCGAGCGCGGCCGGTTGTATCTGCTGGAAAAACGTCGGACAGGTTGAAACTACGAAAACAAATGCAATGGCAAAAGTGATGACGCGATGAAAGGTGCGGTTTGATTTCATGTGAGTTGTTTTGTGATCAAGTGCTTCCCCTTCAATCTGGGGCTGACGGCACAGCACAGACTAAAGTCTATGCCACTAACTTCGAGGCGAACACTTTATGCGAGTCGAGCTGTTCTTTGATCCTGGCCATGATGCTCGCCGCATGGTTGTTAAATTGCGGAGTGGCGGCGCCAGCCTTCGTGCTTTCGATAATGATAGTGCCGTTCAGTCCTGCAACCATCGTACGCAACCGATCGACTCGGGCGTAAACATCATTAGCCTGTGACTCAGCCTCGTCTATAACGCGAACACGCCCATCACCCACGCCGGAGTGCCACATCGTTCCCGAACTCGATTGCTTTATCAGCTCGAGCAGGAACGATGCGGCCTCCGTTGGTCTTAAGCCAACGCGCCAAATGAAACGGTCCGAAAATCGTAGTGGCAGCTCCT
Organism: Pyrinomonadaceae bacterium; assembly: GCA_036265575.1. Classification (GTDB taxonomy): domain Bacteria; phylum Acidobacteriota; class Blastocatellia; order Pyrinomonadales; family Pyrinomonadaceae; genus PSRF01. The sequence goes on along the minus strand of DATAOU010000182.1, from coordinate 3,906 downwards.
GCATGGCAACCCACAATGGTTCGTCGTCTTGAATCACGCGAGTCGCGCCACTCTCAGCCTTAAGAAGTTCGCAGGCTGATGAGATCTGTGCCGCGACAGCCGATTCCGAACCGGCAAACCTGATCATTAAGACCGGGTGAGCACCATTCAATGTATCGATCTCTTGTGGAAACAAATTCGCAGACACGAGTTCCACAGCAACCGGAAAGAGCGGTGCCTTGATGATTCGCAACGCGGACGAAAGCAATTCATCGGGCTGACCTGCGACTAGAACGGTTCGCGTAACAAACGGCAGCGGTCGCAACTTGAAGTTCGTTTCCACGATTATGCCGAGTGTTCCATAACTCCCGGTAAATAGCTTGCACAAATCATAACCGGCGACATTCTTTACGACTCGTGCGCCGGCCTTTACTAAGCTGCCATCAGCCATCACCACTTTCATGCCGATAACGTGACGACGCGGTGGTCCATAACCGATTTGCTGCGCGCCGGCTAGTCCGGTGGCAATGACTCCTCCGATCGTTGCCCGGCCATCGTCCGGTGGATCGATGGGCAGCCACTGGCGGTTCGCTGAAAGATGAGAATTAAAGTCTTTCAGGGTTACGCCTGCTTCGGTGATCGCTACCAGGTCGGCGGGCTCGTGTTCGATAATCCGATTCAATCTTCTTGTGCTGACGATAAGATTAATATCGCGCTCAGCAGTTTGGGGCAGCCAGCTCATTGCGCCGGCGGGCAGGGTGCTCCAGCCTTCGCTGTAAGCAAGTTTCATGACCTCGCAAACTTCAGCGATTGTTCCGGGCGTGACGCCAAGCGGAAGCGTTGAAACGTTATCCTGGCCCACGAGGTCTATTAAACGTTTTTGAGCGATTGCCGGGTCGAAATGCGAGTTGCGCGATATTACGTTTCTTGCGGTTGGGCTTGGCCCGCGTTGCGGGCGGGACGCCCGCCGTCCCAGTGAAGAGCTTGATGATTCTGAATCTTCCGGGCCCGGGCCTGCCACGGCGCGAGCCTCGCCGCAGCCACGTAGTACTGGAATAACTTTGCCGGGATTCATTAAGCCGGACGGATCAAATGCGGCCCGCACGAGCAACATCGTCTCCATATCTTTTTCAGAAAAGATTAACGGCAATAACTCCCGCTTATCCAAGCCGACTCCGTGCTCGCCGGTGATACTGCCACCTGCGCGCACGCAGGTTTCCATTAATTCACGGCCGGCATCCTTTACGCGTTGCACCTCTTCGGGAAAACGCGAATCAAAGCAGATCAACGGATGCAGATTGCCATCGCCGGCGTGAAAGACATTCGCAATTCTGAGTTGATATTTCGCGGCAATGCGATAAGCAGCATCAAGCACCTCAGGCAGTCGCGAACGCGGGACCACCGCATCCTGAATCATTGAGTCAGGCGAGATGCGGCCGATTGCGCCAAACGCGCCCTTGCGCGCCGCCCAAAGTTTCTTCCGCTCGTTCTCGTCCCTGGCGTTCCGACAGGCGCGCGCGCCGTGGTCCATGCATATCCGCGTTACCTGCTCGGCTTCTTCGGCGAGCCCGGCCTCAAGTCCGTCCAGTTCGATCAGGAGCGCGGCGCCCGCATCCGGCGGCAGACCCGCCGCAAAGACACTCGCCTCGACGGCGCGAATAATTTCGCGGTCCATCATCTCCAGCGCGGCCGGCATAACACCCGCAGCGATGATTGCTGAGACCGCGTGGCTCGCATCGTTTACTTCGGCAAACTCGGCAAGCAGCGTCTTCACTGCCGGCGGTATCGGCGTCAGACGCAGTGTCGCCTCCGTCGCTATGCCAAAAGTTCCTTCCGAACCAATGAACAATCCCAGCAGATCGTACCCTGGCAGTTCCCTTCCGCTCCCGCCGAGTTCCACTACTTCACCGCCGGCCAAAACCACCTTTAGTCCCAGCACATGATCGGTGGTGGTTCCATATTTCAGGCAATGAATACCGCCCGCGTTTTCGGCGATGTTGCCGCCGATGGTACATGTTGGTTGGCTGGAGGGATCGGGAACGTAATGCAAGCCAAGATGTGCAACTGCGCGCGAGACGTGGAGATTAACGACCCCGGGTTGAACTACAGCGAGGCGATTGACGGTATCGATTTCGAGTATTTGGCGCATGCGCGCCAACTCGATCACCACACCCTGGTCCATCGCCAACGCGCCGCCCGATAGACCTGTGCCGGCGCCACGAGGTGTAAATGGAACGCGTTCGCGAGCGAGCAGGGCGAGAACCTGGGAAACTTGTTCCGTCGAATTCGGAAACACGACTGCACGCGGGAGATGTTTATGCTGCGGCAAGCCATCGCATTCGTAGACCAGCAACTCGTCAGGCTCCGCGCGCACAGCCTGGTCGCCTACGATCGCGCGCAATTGTTTTGGGAGTGTGTCCACGCGGACCAACCTTCATCTATTTTGCCGGCGAACGATGATACATCACTGCCGGGTCTGACAAACTTTAGTTTGTCGCTGCGATAAGACCAGCTCCCGCCTATTGGCGCTCTACAAGCTGGAGTTTATCGGAAACCGGGTACTCGACAAGCTGAAGCTTGTCGGACATTCGACGATCGACAAGCTGAAGCTTGCCGGACAGCAACGGTTGCGGTCGCCGAAACAGAACCGCTAGAATGCTTATGCATTTCCCCCTGTAACTCTCCTAAAAACTTCCCCTTTTTTGTTTATGTTCCAAGCCATCCAGGCTGGAACAACGGGTCTCCAACGGAGGTTTCTGTATGTTTGCCAAGACAAACTCGCGTCGAGTTTCAACTGCGGTCCTGATCCTTTTCATTTCGCTGGTCGCCTGGCCGTCGGAAGCTACTGCAAAAAAGAAGAAGGCCATGCCGAAAGGCGAACGCATCCTCTGGCGCGAGCCGGAAAACATAAGCACGCGAAATCTCTTGCTTGGTCCCGGCGGCGAGGCAATGAAACCGAACCTCAGGCGCGTGAAGTTTATTAAAGAAGAGACCGGCGGTTTTTCAAAGAAGTATCGCATTCGCGATGCATCTGGACGCGTCTGGGTTGCGAAGGTTGGCAAGGAAGCGCAATCGGAAACGGCAGCGGTCCGTCTGTTATGGGCAGCAGGGTACGTAACTGAAATCAACTATCTTGTTCCGCGCTTGCGGATTCCCGGCCAGGGGACGTTCGAAAATGTCAGGTTGGAAGCGAGACCAGCTTCCCAGAAGCGGCTTGAGGAATGGAAATGGGACGACAATCCGTTCGTTGGTTCGCGCGAGTTTGCAGGTTTGAAAACCATGATGGTGTTATTCAACAACTGGGACATCAAGGACTCGAACAACGTCATAATTTTTGCCCGCGGCCGGCGCGCGAATGAGCTCCGCTATGTAATCAGCGATCTGGGCGCAACCTTTGGCAAGACCGGAACGCTGCCTGTGATTTGGCGTTTCACGCGTAGCCGCAACAAGCCCGAAGATTATGAAAAGGCAAAGTTCATCGAAGGCGTTCGCGATAACGGCATGGTGAATTTTCGCTACGGCGGCAAGAAGCGTGAAATTTTTGATGACATTAGCGTGTCGCACGCGAAGTGGCTCGGCGAGTTGCTGGCGGGACTGAGCACGGACCAAATCAAGGATGCGTTTCGCGCGGCGAACTATGACCCGGAAGAGATCGGAATTCTGACTGAAGCTGTGCAGGATCGCATTGAACAGTTGCGCAGTTTGCCATAGGTACTGGGACCGCGGGCTCCCGCCCGCTTGGCAACGCGTTCCCTCAGGCCAAAACAGAATTGACACCCTATCGGCTCGCCGTCGACGACGGCGGGCGAGACGCCCGCGCTCCTGGTAATCAGATCCGCATTACCAATACGACTCAGGAACAACCTGCCAGCTTTAAGTGTCTAACATTGCAACTTACGAATGCGGGTCATCGGCAAATGAGTCTCG
>DATAOU010000181.1:0-13961 GCA_036265575.1 Pyrinomonadaceae bacterium | reverse complement strand
GGTCCTCGCACTGGCGGCCATGTCTCACTCGCTGGCTTCGGCTCAGCTTTTGACTCCTCCCGCGCGTTTTGAGCTTTTGAATGGCCTGCGCGTTGTCTTACTCTCGCGACCCGGAGACCAGGATGTTCTCCTCAAACTCCGCATTCACAGCGGCTCGGCTTTTGACCTCGCCGGCAAGGGCGGCAGCATGGCGCTGCTTGGTGATCTGCTGTTTCCCGACCCGGCCACGCGAGAGTTCTTCACCGAGGAAATGCAGGGGAAACTGAATGTAGTTACGGATTACGACGCCATCACTATTACCCTGCAAGGCCGAACTCGCGAGTTTGAAAAGATTGTCGAAATTCTCCGCACTGCCCTGGTCACCACTCAACTTACGCCGGAAAACGTCAGTAAGGCGCGCGGCGGCCGGGTCAAAATAATGAAAGACACCAGCATCTCGTCCAGCGCTTTGGCCGACCGCGCGATTGCCGCCAGATTGTTCGGCGATTTCCCTTATGGTCGCCCAGCCACCGGAACTTTGGAATCGCTCGAGCGCATCGAGCGAGGAGACTTGATGCTCGCACGCGAACGATTTTTGAATCCAAACAACGCCTCCCTCGTGATTATTGGTGGCGTGGAAAAAGCGCGAGCCAGCCGAGCCCTGCGACAGTTGTTGGGTGGCTGGCGAAAAAGTGAGCGAATTATCCCTGCAACCTTTCAGCAGCCTGTGCCTCCCGACGCGCGCATTCTCATCATGAATGCACCCTCAGAACAGAGCGCTGAAGTGAGATTGGCGGTTCGAGGTTTGGCGCGAAGCGATCCCGATGCACAAGCGGCGGACTTGCTGGCGCTTATTGCGCGCAAGCGTTGGGAGACTCTGCTGCCGGAACTCACACGCACTCCTCTATTTGTCCGCCACGATGCTCTCACGCTGCCCGGCATGTTTGTGATGGGAACGACGGTGGACAATCTTTTGGCCACCAAGAGTCTCGCGACCGCGCAAGAGGTCGTGAAGTCACTCACTAGGCAGCCCGTAACCGAAGCAGAACTTGAAGCCGCGCGAGGCCAAGCCATCGCCGCTCTGGGCAAGCAACTCGACACAAAAGATGGAACAGCAGACGCGTGGCTCGACGTGGATACTGATTCAGCAAAGTCCGGGGACGATCGCCTTCGGGAGCTGGGCAAGATTTCTTCGAACGATCTAAAGCGCGCGGCGAACCGGTTGTTCGCGGATGCTCCAGTTGCTATTGCGGTAATTGGAAACGCTGAAGCTTTGAAACCACAGCTTGAACAGTATGGAAAGATAGAGCTCTTCGGTGAAATCCCGGCCGCCTCCAATGCAAGAAAAGATCCTGCAGCTGTGAAGCAACAGACGAAACCAACTCCTTAACCTGAGCAATCACAAATCATTCGCAATCTGCCTGCAACCATATCGACAGCAACATTAGCTTAACTGTGTCTGACGAAGAGAGCGCAACAAAACGCGAGCAAGCGCAGCGTGTCCGCGAAATGTTTGCGGCAATCGCTACTCGTTATGATCTTTTAAATCATCTGCTCTCAGGAAACGTCGATCAGCGCTGGAGGCGTTTGGTTGTAAAGACGCTGGCTGCGAATCTTCCACCAAGCGGCGCGCGTGTGTTGGACGTCGCGTGCGGTACGGGAGATCTTTCGCTGGCCTTAGCTGGCGGAATGGATGCGCGGGTCGTTGGTTTGGATTTTTGCCGGCCAATGCTCGACATCGCCGGCAGCAAGGCGTCGGCTCACCATCTGCTGATTCCTTTTGTGGAAGGTGATGCTCTCAGACTTCCCTTTCGCGATCGGTCGTTCGATGCCGTAACCATCGCTTTCGGGTTGCGAAATCTGGCAAGTTTCGAAGGGGGCCTCAGTGAGCTACTCAGAATCCTGGAGCCCGGTGGAACGGTTGCGGTGTTGGAGTTTTCAACGCCCCGGATGCCAATTTTGCGGACGTTGTTTCGAGTTTACTTTACGAAGTTATTACCGTTGCTCGGCGGAATGATAAGCGGTTCGAAAAGCGCTTACGAGTATTTGCCCGATTCCGTATCACGTTTTCCGGATCAATCTTCGCTTGTGGCGCTGTTACAAAACGCTGGTTTTAGCGAAGTGACATTTAAGAACCTTACCGGTGGTATAGCGGCGCTGCATACGGGTAGGCGGCCGCGGTCGTAGGAATAAGTATCAGATTGGTTGCAAGCACGACCTGCTTGGAACCACTTAAGAGCGTAGCCTGGAGGAATTCTCTGGCGAATGCGCGGTTGTCGGGGCCACGCACTCATTTCAGTTTCCTCCCAGGCTACGTTCTTATTTTTGTTGACGACATAGAGCTGGCCCGCGGGTTTCTCCCGCCTTTAGACACGAATGTGGTTGTGTTCGTTATGCTATCATCCTCATGAATTTGATCCTTCCGTTAATCGAGACACGCCAGAGTGCGTTCAGGTTTCAAGTATAAATTCTTTTCGGCGCTGCGGCGTTTCGCAATCTTTCTGCTCGTGGTTTGGACCGTGGTCTCTTTGGTTACCCTCTTAATTGAGCTGGTCCCGGGAGATCCGGCCGTTGCTGTGCTCGGTGAACAAGCAACGCCCGAACAGTTTGAGCAATTTCGCCAACTTCATGGCTTGGACCAACCGCCATTCTTCTTTTCATTTCCCCGCGACGCGCAAAACAATCGCCACTTTCAGTGGCATGGGATAAAGAATCGTTACACCGATTATTGGATCCGTTTGTTTCATGGCGATATGGGGCGTTCCTTCCGAACCGATCGCCCTGTTATCGAATTAATACTTGAACGCTATCCCGCCACTATCCAACTGGCGCTGTCCGCCTTATTGATTGCTGTTTTAATAGCCATTCCCCTAGGAGTAATTGCCGGAAAGAATCGGGGCACGTGGATCGATAACCTCGCGTCGATTGTTGCGCTTATTGGGATTAGTCTGCCCGGTTTCGTGATCGGGCCTATGCTGGTTTACGTTTTCGCAGTGAAACTCGGCTGGCTGGCGCCGTCTGGCCGTTTTGATTGGACTGATTTTATTTTGCCATCATTCACATTAGGCGCAGCCCTCGCAGCTATCCTGACGCGGATGGTTCGATCGTCCGTGATTGAGGAACTGGGCGAGGACTACGTTCGCACCGCTCGGGCAAAAGGGTTAAGCGAAACGAAAGTCGTATACAAACACGTCTTGAAGAACGGCTTGATACCTGTAGTTACAATTCTTGGTTTGCAGCTTGGCGTTTTGCTGGCTGGTGCGATCATTACCGAGAAGATATTTGGCTGGCCCGGCTTGGGACTGCTGCTGGTTGAAGACGGAATTGGCAAACGTGACTATCGAGTGGTGCAGGGATGCGTGCTTGTGATCAGCATCACTTATATCGTCGCGAATATGCTGACCGACATGGTCTATCGGTGGCTGGATCCACGCATTAGGGTTTCGTAGTTTATGAACCGCCTTACTATCGTCGGTCTGGTAATCGTCGCGATACTCGTCATTGTCGCGATATTCGCGCCGTGGATCGCCACTCATGACGTCGGCGCGACTAACCTCTCGCTGCGTTACCTTCCTCCTTCCGGACAATATTTTTTCGGAACGGATTCCACGGGTCGCGATATTTTCTCGCGCGTTGTTTTCGGCGCGCGAATCTCCCTCGAGGTCGGGATAGTTGTAGTCTCCGTTTCAACTTTCATCGGAACAATTCTCGGCGCCCTCGCCGGCTATTACGGCGGCTGGCTGGATCGAATTGTCTCGGGGTATGTCTTCAACGTTTTTCTAGCGTTCCCGGGTTTGCTTTTGGCGATCGCCATGGTTGCGTTTTTGGGCGCCGGCTTGAATAAGCTTATCTTTGCGCTCTGCATAATTGGCTGGGTTGGTTACGCGCGGTTAATTCGCGGTCAGGTATTGAAAGTTAGAGAATACGATTTTGTGCAGGCGGCACGGGCATTAGGAGCCAGTGACGCGCGGATAATGCTGGTCCACATTTTGCCCAACGCCATTCAGCCGTTGATCGTACAGGCCAGTCTCGGCATGGCCGGCGCGGTCTTATCGGAAGCGTCCCTCTCGTTTCTTGGATTGGGTGTGCCTCCCCCGGCGCCTTCCTGGGGAGTGATGATTGAAGAAGCGCGCGACCTCTCGACCCTGCAAGCGGCTCCGCATGCTTTAATATTTCCGGGAATTGCAATCGCCTTGACGGTGTTGGCCTTTAACTTCATCGGCGATGGTCTGCGCGAGTATCTCGATCCCCGCCAACGTTCCCGCTGAACATGCGAAAAATCTTCAAGATTCTGTTCCTGGTCTTTTTGGGAATTTTGGTGGGCTTTCTCGACTATCAAGTGATCATGTTCATTCGCATATCGCGATTGAAGACGGAAACTCCACTCTCAACTTCGCTTATCGAAACCCGCGCCACGGAGGCTCGCTCACAAGGAAAAGAAGCCAGGCGTGAACAGTTATGGGTCCCGCTGGATCGAATTTCACCAAACTTACAACGCGCGGTGATCGCGGGCGAGGATACAAACTTCGTAACGCACCACGGCTTTGACTACGGGGCCATTCAGAAGGTTTGGGACCAGGGCATGCGTGAGGCTGCAAAGGAAGCAAAAAAGGAAGGTGAAAACGATGACTGGCTCCCAAACCTGCCAGACTTCAAACGCGGTGCCTCAACGATCACCCAGCAGCTAGCCAAGAATCTTTATCTCTCTTCGCAGAAATCATTTTTCCGAAAAGGTGAGGAAGCGATACTGACTATTTTTCTCGAGCGTGAACTCAACAAACGGCGCATCCTTGAACTCTATCTGAACGTGATTGAATGGGGCGATGGGATTTATGGCGCTGAAGCGGCCGCTGAACATTACTTTCATAAGCCGGCGTCAGCACTAAGTGCCAACGAGGCCGCTTTCCTTGCAGCGATGATTCCTAACCCGCGCACAGTTTTTAATCCACAAGTAAGCCCGCGCCGGGTTGCGCGCCGGCAACGAATAATTCTGCGGGGCATGCCTTACGTTCGATTGCCGTGACTGAGTTTGATAGGATCGCAGAACCCAAACAAAAAAGCCGCTCCGTTTGAAGCGGCTTCTTAGGTAGAGGTTGAACGAGTTCACATAGCAAACTCACCTGCGATTTGCAATTCAGCCTTGCGTAGTTCAAATCGCGCGCGACCAAGGTTGCCTTCTGGACTAATTGCCAGTACGACAAAATAGTCCTTGCCCAATAAACGGACTAGCAGAATCGCATCGTCGAGTGAAACCACGAGTTCGTGCAATGCTCCCAGGCCCGTATCGTTGCCAGCCTTCTGTGCGTTTCGGACCAGCGAAGTAAACTCAGCTGCTGCAACGTCCAGGTTTGCTTCGTTGCCCGCCTCTTTGAGGGAACGCTCAACGGCGATGCCGTCGATTCCCATAATGAGTGCACCGAGGCTGCCCTCGGTGCGCTCAATTACTTTTTCCAAGACATCCTTGAACATAGTTTTATCCTTATGGACGCTGACCGCCAAGGGTACCAGGACGGGCGCTTGGCGCGTTCGCGGGCGGCGCATTGGGCGCCGGCGCATTCAGTCCCTGTGCTGGCGCTGCCTGAGGCTGCTGCTGTTGCTGCAACTGCGTCGGCGTTGGCGTGTTGCTAGATGGATTGCCCAGCGGGACTGGCTGCGCGATGGTTGTGGTTCGCGGTCCGGTGCTGACGGTTCCCGCAGTTGGGCGACCCTGGTAATCAGGCCGATAAATGTGCGGCGTGATGAAGAACAGGATTTCGCTGCTCTGGCGCGTCGTAAGTTTGCGCTTGAACATATTGCCAACGATGGGAATAGATGCCAGGCCAGGTGTTCTTTGTCGAGTTTCACCTTCGGTGTCGGCTAACACACCACCCATAACGGTGGTTCCACCATCTGGCACCAGCACTTCAGTTTGCATGCGCTGGGTGTCGATGCCGGGAACGCCTCCAACGGCGATACCGGTGTTGATTGTGTTGTTTTCAATGGTAACGCGAAGGATGACAGTGCCGACGTCAGTAATCTGCGGCGTGATTGAAAGACGCAGCGGAACTGAGACGAAGGTTGTGGTGACAACTGCAGTGCCGCTGGCAGCCTGGGTCGTTTGCACAGGAATCTGCGAGCCGCTTTCAATCTGAGCTGGGCGGTTGTTCAGAGCAGTAACACGTGGCGTTGCAACTGTCTTCGCTTCGCCGCGCGTTTCAGCAGCAGTTATCGCCAAACTTATTTGGGCCGTGCCGAGCAGACCGGTGGTTAAACCGATGACTGTGTTTGCGGCGGCGGCGCCGAGCGAACCAAGCGGTTGATTAGTGCCCGCTAGTCCGCCGAAAACGCCGAACGGGTTTGGACCGCTCTGTAATCCCTGACCACCGCTTCCTGATCCGCTGCCTCCTGAGCCAGACCCGGATCCAGAACCACTTCCGGAAGTGGTGGAACTGGCTGGCAGAGAAGAGATATTAGCCAAGCCTCCGCGGCCCAGATTAACGACGCCTGCTGAAAGTTGGGCGCCAAGGTCGCGGCTGAAGTTATGCTGCGCGATCACAATTCGAGTCTCGATTTCAACCTGCGGCTCGGGTTGATCCAAAATCGCAGCCAATTGCCGAATCGCGTCTATGTTTTCTTTCACGTCAGTAATGATCAGTGTGTTGCTGCGGCCATCAACTTCGATCGAGCCACGACGTGAAAGTCGACGTGAGATAATCGGTAACAAACCTTGATCGCCGCTGCCTCCGGTAGCATCGCCACCTGCTCCACCACTGAAGCTAAGATTGGTAGAACCACCCGAGAATGCCCCGGTCGAACCGGCAGCCTGTGCCAGCGTGCCCGAAGCGCGCGCATAGTTTAGCCGAATGAACTCAGTCACCAGTGGCGATGCGTCCAAACGAGAGTCGTTGATCACTTTCTGCGTCTCTGATTCTTTAGCGAGAACGTCGTTGGTCGCTACTCGCAGAATGTTGCCACTGGATTCGATACCCAGGCGGTTAGCCTTCAAGACGGCATCCAGTGCAACGTTCCAGGGGACATCCTGAACATTGACCGTAACGGGCACGGCGCCAACTGAACTATCAATGACAAAGTTCACGCCATACTGCTCGGTAATGTAATTAAGAATGTCGCGAATGTCTGCGTTGACGACATTTAGATTAATTGGTTCGCCGACAAAGCCGGGCTGCCCATACTGCCTGCCCTGCTGCGATTGCGTCGCTTGATTCGACGTCGGCGAGATGTTTGCAGTCGGCGCGGGCACAGGCGAAGGCTGTTGCACAGGCGTTACATCCATTGTCGCCGGGGCGTCGATAGACGTTGCAGTCGGCACTGCCGCCGCATCGCCGGCGGCGAAACTCTGGACGCCGCACAGACAAATAAAGGCGAGGACGAGCGTGGCCCTCTCGGTTGTTTTTTGAATTAGAGGCAGATAGAGCATCTTTCCCTCCTGGGGAATTGCGGAACGCTAGCCGCCACACGCTACGCTCGTGCTGCCTTTCAGCTTGAAGCGCGCGCCGCACATGCGACTGGTCCGGGGTTGATTGTCAAACTGCGTAGCGGAGTTGGTACTGATGGGTAACTACGCGGGAATGGTTTGGAACCTTTTAGAAACGATTCGAAACCGGAAACTATGGCTTGTCGGCGACTGGCTTCTTTTCTTCGACAGGCTCAGAACTGGCAGGGGCCGTTTTTACGGAAGCAAGCGCATCCACCGTGCTTGGCTGGCGCAGCGGTTTCATTTCTACGGAACGCTCGCGTCGGCCGTCCGAAAAAACCACTTCGTGACGAAAGATCAAACGGTTGTCTTCGATCGCTACTAACTGACCATCGTAAAATCGTTCGCCCGGATAAATGACGTAAGCAAGTTTGATTGGCGACGCTTCAACGATCGCTGCATAACCGCGCGGTGAGCGGGAGATGCCGACCACCTGAATTTCGTTTAGCAGGAACGCAGTCGTCGGCTTGGGTGGAGCAATATGCGCATTCATCGCGGCCAGCTTTTGTGCTCGATACTGCTCAATTCTTACCTGAACGGAAGGTGCCAATATTGGTCCCGTCTTCTTAACAGAGACGCGCGGCGGTTCATATCTACGAAACGGATCACGGCCACCTGAATTTGTTCGGACGGGCGCCTTGGCGTCTTTCACGTCATTGCCGTCCTGCGCCGCAGCTGGAATGCTCGCCATTAACACAACGGCTATGGCCCATAGAAACATGGCTCTTTGAAGGGTTTTCGCTTGATATTTCATAATGATCACTTTTCCTGGTTGGCGTTAAGCAAGGGGCTTATTTCTTAGGCGATGCCGCCACGGGTGGAACCTGTCCGGACCCAGCAGGTTGGGGGGCAGGGACATTCAGTTTCTCTGCGGAAACATAATAGGCGGTCAGATCAAAGGTGGCGTCGACAGTTTTCATTGAGGTCTGGTTATCGACTTGCTTGATCTGAAAATTGCTAATTGAAACGATACGCTGGTAGTGGGCCAACTGTTCAAAGAAAGCGCGGAGAGACGCGAATGAACTAGTAACACTAACTTCGATTTTCTTACCGCTGTAGTTTCCCTCCTGAACGTCTTCCTTAGGGAGGAATTTTTTAAGCACTAAGCCGTTGCTGCGGGCTCGATCCTGCACGCCCTGGAGTACCATCGTTATCTCGCGCTGCTCAGGCAGCAAAGCCTTGAGCTCTTCGTACTCTTCCTGACGCGCTTTGTAAACCGCGCGAAATTCGTTCAGACGCTGTGACGCGATTTGGGCTTGCGCGTTTTTCGGCAGCAGCTGAGCAATCTCGTTGTTGAATTGCTGAGTTTCGGCGCGTGTTGGCCGGGTGACCACATACCAGAAGCCGCCATACAGGACTGCGGCGACGCCAACGAACATCGCTAGCCGGAGGTACCAGGGCAGTGCTTTTAGATTACCTATTTTCATCTGTTGAGTTCCTTCCCCGATTGTTTTCGGGTTCGCCTCGGTGGATTTACTTCTTTAGTGCCACCTGGTTGGAAGCGGGTGTTCCTGATTGTGCTTGGCTCTTTTTGCCGTAATTGCATTTCACTGTAAACGCGACGACTTCGGGTAGTACCACGGCGGCGTCAGCCTGGGCTGTTGCCGCTGTTCCGCTGGGTTGCGCCGTTTCGCGCTGCGTCTCGATATTGAGATTCGAGAATAACCCTGACGAGAACTCGAGACTCTGGCCAAACCGAGTCACTGAGGATTCGTTGGGCGAAAGACCTTTGATGGTGAGCTCACCGTCTTTCTGTTCGACACTCTTAAGATACAATCCTGGAACGCCGTCAAAGCGCGCCTTGATTTCTCGAAGTACCGCGCTCGGACCCTGTTGAGATTCGCGGAGGTTCTTAATAGCGTCGATGCGGCTTTGAATTTCCTGAGCCTTCTTCTCCAGCTCCATCTGTTCCTTGTTGACAGCGAGCATCTGTAAGTTGATAGCCCTCTGCTTTTCAAGCTCCACCCTTGCGGTCTCGTGGTTGGACTTTGAGCTAACGTAGTCATACCCGATTCCCAGGACTAATAAACCAGAGACGGTTACAGCCAATAGAAGAGTCTGCATACGCGGGCTTGCCACCCGCGCTTCGACCATCGCTGCTCCGGTCGGGCGATCTGTAATTGATTCAAGCAAATTGATCTTGATCATGCCGTTTCAACTCCTCTCAAGGCGAGACCGACGGCAATTGCCATGTCCGGGACGATCTCTTTCATGTAATCCGGATCAAACTTTCTGCCGTCCACCTGCACTTGCCGGAAGGGATCAAATAATTCCACGGGAATCTCAAACCGCTTCGCAAGGTACTCAGGGAGGCCAGGAAGCTTTGAACCGCCTCCCGAAACTAGAATCTTCTGGATCGCTTCTTCGCTTTCTTCGGCAGTTGCTCGGTAGAAATCCATTGTCTTGCGAATTTCCAGAGCGAGAATGTCAGAGACCGTCTCAATAATCGGTTGTATGGGCCGCGGTTCGATGCCATCAGGAACGGGGTATCCACGCTTAACCGCTTCAGCCTGTTCGAAAGTCAGTCCCAATTCTTTCTGGAGCAGACTTGTATATTGGCTGCCACCGACGGAAGCGTCGCGCGCAAATACTGACCGCGTGCCATTCAATATGTTGATGTTCATCGTCGAGGCGCCAATATTCAGCAACGCCACAACCTCGCCCGCTTTCGGCTGGTAGTTCATCTCATAACAGTTTTGCAGCGCGAACGAATCCACATCAATAACTACAGGCTGTTTGCCGGCCAATTGAATCGCTTGCTTTACGTTAGCGATCTTGTCACTCTTACAGGCCGCCATGAGAACGTTGAGCGCGTCTGATGAACTACTCGTGACTTGGTAATCGAGGTTCACGTCGGATATGTCGAAAGGAATATGTTCTTCGGCGTGCCAGCTGAAAGACTCTTGCAATTCGTCTTCGCTCATCTGCGGAAGCACAATGTTCTTAACAATCACTGAATGACCGCTGACGCCGGCCGCTACTCTCGAAGTCTTAATCTGGTGCTCATTGAAAATGCTATTGATAACGTTGGATACGTTATTCAATTCCATGATCTGACCGTCGACTATGGTGTCAGCCTGCAGGTTTTCAAAACCAAGGTTCACAAGGTGAAGGCTATTTCCCTTCTTCTGTAACTCTACGGCTTTGACAGAACTGGAACCGATGTCCAGGCCAACGAGATTTTTTTTGCCCATACTTTTCTTAAACATGTCTATTTATTCCTTACGGCGAAGAGAGAACGGAGTCTGTGCTGTTGCCGCAGGCGGGCACGAGCTTTCAACGCGCGTGAAACCCGGCTTTTGGCTGTTTTCGCAGGAGGTACCGGCTTAGTGATCTTCAAGACTAATTCCTTAGATAAATTATTCGGCGGGCAAAGGACTCCGTGGCGGGATACGCGCTTCGCGCTACGCTCAACAATCTAGGAGTTCTCTGGGATTTTGCCTTCCGAAAAGAGAAGGCGCTGAAACGAGGACGAGGAGTCTGGCAAGAGTTTGCTCGGGCAGCATCCTCACTGCCGACGTCAAGCAGACTACAGCACCCCCCAAACAATGTCAACCACAATTTTCCATCGTTTAACCCTATATTCTGTTGGAACTTACAGTCGGCGGCAGCTCGAAAAATGGGCGTTACGTATCGACTTTCTGGAACGGGGCTTCTCAATTCCAGGAAGAGCCGGACACAAATTAGGATCCTTGCGCATCGTTGGCGGCGCGGTTAGGATACCGCCAATGAATCGATCTCGATTGTTTCTCATCACGGCCTTAGTGGTGCTTGCAGTTCTTGCTGCTTGGCTGTGGTGGGTTCGACCGCAGAGTGTTGACATGGCTGCGTATGCGCCCGCCGAAGCATTGCTCTATCTTGAAACAAACAACCCAACGGACGTCGCCGCAGCTTTGGCGAACACAGACGCATGGAAATTGGTTGGCGACCTGACCGGAAATGCCTCGCGGACAGACAACAAATGGTCACGGAAGTTCGTGAGGTGGACGGGGCTCGGTCCAGCCAAGTCAGTTATTGTTACACGCGCACAGCTTGCTGTCGTTGTAACTGACTTGGGCGTATCGCAAGATGACGACAGTCTAACGGTGAAGCCGGAAGCCGTCTTACTAGTAGAAACTCATACCAGTGCTAGCCGCATCAAGTCTCCACTGGAAGACGCGTTAAAGCAGTTTGCCGAGAACGCGTACGGACAACCGACTCTTAGGCGAACAAACCTGGATGGTTTTGAGCTCATCGAATGGACCGCGCCCGGCGGCACACGTCAAGTTGTTGCCACGATTACAGGGACTCTAATCATAGTCGGGAATGCCGAGCGAGCCGTACAAAAGGTTTTGGCTGTCCAATCGGCGCGACTGCCGAGTTTGAGAGATGATCCGGATTTGAAACGGCTTCGACTTAATCTACAAGCCGACAAAGCACTTGCCTTTGGTTATGTGCCGCCGAAAAGTAGCGGTCGATTACTTTCGGTGGCTGTGCCAATGCTTCTTGGCCGCGCCCCCGGCAGCAGCGAATTTGAGCGCCTCGTTGATTCGGCTTCCTCAAAGATCGTGTCCAGCCTGGGATGGAGTGCAAGGGGCTTTATGGACGGCATCGAGGACCGTTACAGCATTGAATTACAGCCTTCGATGGTGACGAAACTAAAAGAAAGCTTTTCCTGTCGGGAAGGCAGTTCATCTTTGAACACGATGGTACCTGGCAACTTCGCGTCGGTCACCAATTACGGATTTCAGAATCCAGCATTAGCGTGGCAGGGCCTGAGAAGTTCAGTTACTTATCAAGTGGACGCGCTCTCCGCCGTATTTTTTTCTTCGTTAATGAAATCGGCATTATTGCCCTATGGAATCAGCGATCCGGACAAGTTTCTCAGTGAGATTGAAGGGCCTGTGATTACTTCCCGTGTGGATAATGAGAGCCCGAGTTCTGTGCTGATTGCGAGAATCCGCAATGAGGGTGCAATGCGTGACCTCTTGACCAAAGGAATGGGGTTTCGGCGAATCGCTAGCAAGGAAACCGATGAGCTTTTCAGCGATATCGAGGGCGAGTTTGCTGCTCGTATTGACAATGGATCTGTCGTAATTGGGCCCAGTGCCGAAGTTTCTCGTTATGTAGAAAAAGCGCTTTCCGCTTCGCGTGACCAATTGAGCGCATCACCTCGTGTGCGCTCCACTTCCTCATCTGACGGTGCGTGTGTTTTGACTTATGCAAACGACACCGAACGCGTGCGCACGTTTGTTACAAGTATTATTACCGCAAGCGGCGGCAGACCACTCTGGTCGGATAAGACAGAGCAAGAACTGCGAGCATTACCTTACTCGACGACGGAAACAAGTTTAGGTGAACATGGCATCGTGCGAGTTACGCGGTCATCACTGGGTCAGTTTAGTTCCCTGCTGCCATTGATTTTGCCGGAACAGAAAGCATCGAATGAAAGCCCCGGCCGCTAAAGACAGTGGCATGACTAAAGTTGAATTGTTAATAGCGACCCGGAACGAAGGAAAGGTTGACGAACTCAGGGAGACTTTCGAACCCTTGCCAGTTGCGCTGCGCTTCTTGAGTGACTTTCAAAATATTTCTGAGGTTGCAGAAGTTGGTAACACATACTTGGAGAACGCCACTCTAAAAGCGAGTGGCTACGCGCGCCAAACGGCATTAACTGCGCTAGCTGATGACTCGGGACTTGAAGTAGAGGCACTCGGCGGGAGACCAAGCGTACTTTCGGCGCGCCTCGGCGGCGATCACCTAACAGATATTGAACGCACGCGCTTGTTACTGGCGCTGCTTGACCAAAGTGGAATAGCTTCACGCAAGGCACAATTCGTTTGCTACATGGTGCTTTATGGCTCGCTGGGTGCACGAAAAGCAGAATTATCAGCTCCGAGAGTTCTAGCAGTAACTCAGGGTATCTGCGAGGGATCGCTGGCTTATGAACCCATTGGTAAAGATGGTTTTGGGTTTGATCCAATTTTCATCCCCAATGGCTATACCGTTCCTTTTGCTGTTTTGGATCAAGCTGTCAAACGAAGGATCAGTCATCGCGCTCGGGCTGCTCAAGCAATGCGCGGACAGGTGAATCTCTTATTGCACCAAACTTGACCGCGGGTAGAAGCGCTCATAGAATGCGCGCTGCCAATCTCGTTGAGAGAAACGAGCGTCGGGGCGTAGCACAGCCTGGTAGTGCGCTCGGTTTGGGACCGAGAGGTCGGAGGTTCGAATCCTCTCGCCCCGACCAAATAAATCGAAACTGGACGGTCACCACTCTTGGTGGCTGTTCTTTTTTTAGGAAGGCCAACAGTGATGACCCAATCTCGGCGGGGCCCCAAGGTGATAGAAATGGAGTCTCGGGCAAAATGCATGGAAGTAGGTCACGCTCCGAGACAAAGGCCGCGATTGCGATGACCGAGTGCTGATTCGTAGCTACTGAACCGCTCACGAGGCAAATATTTTTTCAAAAACCCGCCTGAAATTGAGATTTCTTGGAGACATTGGTGCGTTAGTGTGATATATGAGT
>DATAOU010000180.1:0-2519 GCA_036265575.1 Pyrinomonadaceae bacterium | reverse complement strand
CAAGATGTCGGCAGCAACAGCAGCATTGCTGTCGATTGGTTGTTGCTTTGTCTTTCGCATGCTCGCCATTGCCTTCAATTGGAAAACAGTCTCGGTGTTGCCCACATCACCTGAGCAGTCGTGCGAAGATCCGCCTTCAGGTTCGCTGTTACGCGGGGAATAAGATACTCAATTACCGGACAGGGCAGATTCAATGCCGTTCGCCCATGGGGCCTGGATGGTCGCGGTCAAGTTCGAAACAGATTCCACGTGCGCGTGAAGCCAAACCATTTGCACGACGGCAGACTTTACTTGCTTACCAATTTCTTTTTCGCTGCCGCTAGTTCCTTGAGTTTTCCTTCATCCACTTTGGGATATGCCAGATCAAGTGAGGCGAGGGTTTCAATGACCGCCGCGGCGACGATGACACGCGTGAACCATTTGTTGTTCGCCGGCACCACATACCATGGCGCGTCTTTCGTTGCGGTTTCCTGAATCATTTCTTCGTACGCTCCCATGTAATCGTCCCAAAAATCGCGCTCACTCGCGTCGTTGGACGAGAACTTCCAGTTTTTCAGCGGGTCATCGATTCGCTCAAGGAAGCGTCGTTTCTGTTCCTTTTTTGAAACGTGTAGAAAAAATTTTCGCACCACGACGCCATTCCTCGACAGATATTGCTCGAAATTGCGGATGTCTTCGAACCGCTCTTCCCAAATGTTTTTGCCGACGAGTTTTGGCGGTAGCTTTTGTTTTGCCAGGAATTCCGGATGCACCCGGACGACGAGCACCTCTTCATAATAACTGCGGTTAAAAATTCCGATCTGACCCCGGTTCGGCAGGCATTTCATGCAGCGCCAGAGGTAATCGTGATCCAGGTCCTCGGACGAGGGCGATTTGAACGAATACACCTGGCAGCCCTGCGGATTTACGCCCGACAGGACGTGCTTAATTGCGCCATCCTTGCCAGCCGCGTCCATTGCTTGAAAGATCAAAAGCACCGCCCACTTGTCCTGGGCGTATAGCTTGTCTTGCAACTCGGCCAGGGCCGTCACGCCCATCGCCAGCACTTCCTTCGATCTCGGTTTGTCTGCCTCTTTGGTGAAATCAAGCGTGTCGTCTGGATCGACGTCTTTGAGGCGGAAGTCTTTGCCTTTGTTGATACGGAATGGCTCGGCCAGTTCACCTGCTGTTTTGATGATCTCTTTTGTTTTCATTAGCTCTCAATGATTGATAACAACTTGCGGCGGCGTTTCATAGTGGGTAATCGCGTTGATCGCCTAATTCAAGTATTCTGGGGCGGCAAAAGATAGAGCCCCGTAGCGAATATCAGATAAACCAAGATCGCGAGCACGCCGACAAACCAGGCGGAGCGGCCAGACGTGGTCACCAGAGATGCGGTGAGCGTTGCGAACAGAATCATTGCGACTGCACCGGGCCAGAAGTTCAAATCCATCGGCGCGGGGCCGATGAAATAACTCAGCAGTACCAGAACTGGAGCAACGAAGAGCGCAATCTGCGCGGCGCTGCCAAGTGCAATGCTGACGCTCAAATCGAGGCGATTTTTGCGCGCGGCTGAAAATGCCGCCGCCATTTCAGCAGCTGCGCCCACCAGGGCCACAACGATAAACCCAACGAAGGCAGGGCTCATTCCAAAGGCAGTCGCTGCGTACTGAACGGATCCGACAAACACTTCGCTTACCAATGCGACGAAAACCGTAACAGCCGCCAGTGTGGCGAGCGCCAGACCGATCGGCCACGCCGCTTCGTGTTCCTCGGCCGCGCCGGCGAACAATTCGCGATGCGTGTTGAGTGAAAACCAGAGACCGAGACCGTATGCCAGCAAAAGCAAAAATGAGAGTGCCACACTCAGGTTTTTGGTTGAGCCGCCTGCGCCTAACGAATCGCGCGCGGCCACTGCGGACGGGACCAGAAGCGCTATTGTGGCGAGAAAAAGCAAGCCGGCCTGAAATCGCGCGGCGACACGGTTGAATTCCTGAACGTGATAACGGAGTCCGCCGAGCAGGAACGATGCGCCCAACATAAACAACGAATTCGTCACGATCGCACCGGCGATCGATGCCTTCACCAATGTATATTGTCCTGCCTGCAAAGCAGCGATCGCGATCACAAGCTCCGTTAGATTGCCAAGCGTTGCGTTAAGCAGACCGCCAACCGAATCGCCCGTCTTCGCCGCGACAGATTCCGTCGCGTGGCTCAGTAGAACAGCCAACGGCAAAATCGCGAGCACCGAAAGAACGAAATGTAGCGTGTGCGCTTCGTGGTTGAGTTTCTCAGCTGCTAGCGCGACGGGAACAAACACAAGCAGCCAAAGCAGTGGGTTGCGACGGATTTCTTGAAAAAGCAGTTTCATGGCACCATGATTCACTTTCCACAAACGCTTGCAATCGGAAATAGGACTAAAGTCCAATGAGCCGCTCGAATGGACTCGATTAAAAGAGAAATCGCGGGATGCATTCTGACAGAACGCTTGATCGGACATGTACCGTCGCCGACGGTAATGACTCATGCCCGCCGCGGTT
>DATAOU010000179.1:0-38946 GCA_036265575.1 Pyrinomonadaceae bacterium | reverse complement strand
CGAGGCCAATCCTTATACAGTGCCGATGCTGAACATCCCGGCTTACAAAAAGGGAGACGACACTAAAATTAAGGTGAACTTTACCGGCGCAATGGCAGGAACGCGCGCGAACGTGTTCATCGAGCCACATCATGATAAAGCGACTGAAATAAAGATGCGCTTCCATGAGTTGAAGGACGCTCCTGCTGGACAGTCGTACATCGTTTGGGCAGTTTCACCGGACAATCAGTTCCAGAAGCTGGGCCAAATTGTTAACCTGAAGAATAAGAACGAAGCTGAGATTAACGCTACCACGACTTTCCCTGATTTCGGATTGCTGGTAACGCAGGAAGACATCGGTGTTGTGAAGAGCACTACGGTCTTGTCGCCCGTAGGTCCGCGACTTGGCGTGATTGAGATCATTCGCTAAGCACGCGCAATCAACTAAGAAGCATTAGCTTTAAGGCCGCCAGCAATGGCGGCCTTCTTTTTTCTGCCAGCTCAGAGCGCCAGCTTGGGAACGAAAGCGCCCCTTACCCTCAATTGACCGCGGCTTCAGCCCCTGTTAGCCATCGAAATTGACAAGTGAACCGTGGCGACTTTTGGAATTTTGTTGTTCCAATTGGGCCGGTGGGCTAATATGCGCCCTACGGTTCGGGTGCCATAACCCGTCGCCGTCGAGCTCCCCGGCCTCGTCCGCAATCAACGCTGAACCCTCCTGGGTTCGGTACGGTATCAACCGCAGGATTTCGGTTCGTTACAACTAAAGCTATGAAACGCATCTTCCCCCAGTTGCTGCTGCTAGCTGTAGGTCTTTTCTCCTTCCCACAAACACACGCGCAGGAAAGCCTTCCCGATCTGGTCAAACGTGTTAAGCCCGCCGTGGTTGCGATCGCAACCTACGATGCGGATGGCGAAGCAGTGATGACCGGCAGCGGATTTTTTCTGCGACCCGGAGAGGTGGTCACTAACCTTCACGTGATTCGCGGCGCTAAGCGATGTGAAGTCAAGACGCTTGATGGCAAGGGCAAAGTGTTCGCGGTCACTGGGACGCTGGCCGTTGACGAAGAAGGTGATCTGGCGCTGCTGGCCGTTGACATGCCACACGAACGACCGCGCGCCAGCGAGATTGCCACCACCTTGCCGGATGAAGGTGAGTCAATTTTTGTGATTGGCAATCCGTTGAAACTCGAAGGGTCGGTTACTGACGGCATTGTTTCGGCGGTGCGCGAAGTTCCCAACCTGGGCAAGATCATTCAGATTACGGCGCCGATTTCGCACGGCAATAGCGGCAGTCCGGTCTTTAATCTTAAAGGCCAGGTCATCGGCGTAGTGACGGTAAAGGTAACGAATGGTCAAAACATAAATCTGGCTATCGGCGTGTCACGGCTGGCAGAACTAACTCCTGGCGAGTTGCGTTCCTTGTCTGCGCTGCCGCAGCGTGACCGTAACGGTGACGTCGCGGATTCTTCCTATCGCAATGGCCTCGAATCGTTGTGGCTTGGCAACTATGACAATGCGCTTGGTTATTTCGAGACGGCGGCCAATCGCAACCCGCGCCGGGCTGATGCGTGGGTGCAAGTCGGCTATTGCAAAGTCAAACAGGGCAAAAATGCGGAAGCTATTCGGGCTTACGAGCGTGCGCTCGAGCTAAAGCCAGAGTCCGAGGAAATACATAACAAGCTTGGGGACGCGTATTACTATGCCGGCCGCCTCTCGCAGGCGATCGCTTCTTACTCGCGCGCGATTAGTCTGCGCCCGGGTTTTGCCGATGCCCATTACAACCTTGCAGTAGCGTATTACGAGAGCGGCAACCAGCGCCTGGCGCTCAGTGAAGCAAAGATACTGCGACAGCTTGATGGCAAACTTTATGAGAAGCTGGTAAGCGAGACGCGGCTGGAACAGTAAAGAGCAGCGAACAGCAAACAGCAAAACAAAAAAGAGTGCACTGTTAAGAGTTGAGCAAACTGAAGCGCCCCGCGATCTACCGATCCCGGGGCGCATTTCTTTGTTTGCTGTTTGCTGTTGCTGTTTGCCGTTTACTGGCTCACCCTTTTTCCGTCTGTCCCATGAAGATCTTCGTATCCACGCTCTTGGGATTGCCCAGCACGACAAAGCGCAGGTTATGCATGTACTTTTGCGCGACACGCTGAACATCACCGGGCGCAACTGCATGCAGTCGCGAGATAAGCTCAAACGAGTTACGCCAGCCGCCGCCTATCAATTCATACTCAGCCAGATTTCCTGCCTGCGCTGCATTAGTTTCCTGGTCCATGTAATACGTGGTCAGGTATTGCGAGATGACGCCGTTGATGTCGTCGTTATCAGTTGGCTGGGTTTGCAAGCGCCGGATTTCATCCAGCATCACGCTGACTGCCTGGTTGGCATCGACAGCAGTTACATAAATACCGCCAACGTTTGCCGCCTGGCTGCCAAGAAACGCGTTGGGCGCATAAGAAAGATTTCGTTTGACACGCACTTCCTGAAACACGCGATCGCGCAGTATTGAAGAAGCCACCATCATCGGATAAATGTCGGCGGACGTTAGCGGCGGTGCACTGAAAATGCCCTGCACATAGTTCGTGGGCAAGGTGCGATCGGTTACTTCAACTGTTGAGGCGGGAAAAGAAAGTACCGGCGTGGCCTGATCTTTGTAAGTGCCGCGCGGAAGTTTCCCGAGCGTTGCGGCAATGCGCTCTTTGAGTTGCACCGGGTCCAGGTCGCCTACAATCACAAGCAGCAGTCGCGACGTTTCCATCGTCCGCAGGTGGTAACGGCGCAAATCCTCCAGTGTCAGGCTGGTAACCGATTCCACAGTTCCCTGCGGTCGATTGAGATAGGGATGGCCGGCATAGGCGACGCGTTCCTGCAATCGTTGCAGGTAGGTGTCGGGGTCATCTGAATCGTCGCGTAGAGACGAAAGCGCCCGTTCCTTCTCCAGATCGAAATCTTCTTTGGTGAAGGCGGGATGAAGCACAACGTCGGTAAAAATATCCCACGAGCGATCGAAATTCACGCGAGTCGAAGCCAACGAGAGCACCGAGTAATCGTAGTTCTCGCTCGAGCTTATCGCCGTTCCCATGCGCGCCAACTCGTTTCGCATGCGTGCGCGCGGATAGGAAGCGCTGGCATCAGTGGCCACATCCAGCATCAATGCTTCGATGCCCGCGTCTTTGGCCGTAATGTTTCGCGAGCCGCCGCGGATGAAAAGGCCGGCGGCAACCGTCAAGCTGCCCTCACGTCGTTTGACCAAAACCTTGAGTCCGTTGACATCGAACTCGGTAACCAGGGCCGCCTGCTTGGCGACGACACTTTGTGCGCCCTGCAGCGCTGTGGCATTCGCGGGTTCGGTTGGTTTTTGCGCCGCAACCGAAAGCGTAAGCGCTGGCAGGAGGAACAGGGAGACGAGGAGCGCCAGGCTGCGTGCGCGTTGAGCGAAAGGTTTCTGGCCGCGTTGGCGCACCGAGCCTGATTCACGTTGCGCGCCAACCAATTCCAAATTCCAGATTCCCGATTCCAGATTCAATATTTTTTTATTCATTGACCTATTAGTTCAGCTGGTTCAATTTTAATCTTTTGCTGCGCCTCAGATGATATCAGCGCTAATCCAACGTGCGGTTTATTCTGAATGTAGGTGGTTACGTAGCGGCTAATGTCGGCGCGCGAGGTAGCACGCAACCGTCCCAAATAACCGCGGAAGTAGTCGAGCCCGGTCGAGGCCCACCAGAAACTCAAGGTATGCGAATACTCGCTCAACTTTTCGCGCGAATAAAGATCGTCAGCTTCCAGGAGTGCTTTGGCGCTTTCCAGTTGATCGTCGGTGAAGTAGTCCTTGTCATTAAAGTGCGCCACTTCGTTGTAAATCGCCTTGAGTGCCGCGCGCGCCTTTTCCGGCGACGTTTGCGCCACGATTTGAATTGGGCCGACGTTGCGCTGGGTGTAGTAACCAATGCTCACCCCATTGACCAGGCCGGTATCAACCAGGGCGCGCTGAAAGCGCGAGTTTGGCTGCGTCAGAATGAAGGAAAACACATCCGCCGCATAAGTCGCCGGGTTATCTTTGCCGATTGATGGTCCATGCCAGCCAATGTTTATGATTACGTTCTGGACCGGCTGTGTAATGACCGCGCCTTCGCTTTTTTCCAAAGGCGGATGTTCGACGAGGGGAAATTCGACAAAGGGATCTTTTTCGCGGCGTGGCCAATCACCATAAAGATCCTGAGTCATCTTGAAAATCTCTTCCGGGTTTACGTCACCGGTAATCACTAGTGCCGAATTGTTTGGCACGTAGTAACGCGACTGTATCAATCGCATCATATCGGTGGTTGCCGTAGAAACCGTTTGCCGGTTGCCGAGCGGGTTCTTGCGACTGGTGTACTTTGGGAACATGCGGGCGGTCATCTCTTTGTTGAGATAAAAGAAGGGGTTCGACTCGTTACGATCGATTTCGCCGATTACCACTTCGCGCTCGCGTTCAAACTCACCCTGCTCAAACAGCGGATACCGTACCGAGTCACGCATGAACTGCATCGCCGTCCGCAGATTCGGCGTGGTCGTGGTGAAGTAGTAGTCGACTACTTCTTCGCGCGTGGTGCCGTTGTAAGCAATTCCCAACTGGCCGATCGTGCGCAGGTACTCTTCCGCATTGGCCACGGCGCGGTTCGCCTTGAAAAACATATGTTCGTAAAGATGCGAAAGCCCGTTGAGTTCCGGTGGCTCGGTATACGATCCGTTTTTCACTGCCAACTCGAGCGTTACCAGCGGCACTGAATGATCCTCTAGTACGATTATCTCGAGACCATTCGCCAGCGTATGGTTAACCAGCTGTGCCTGCTGCGGCCGCGCCGGCATCGTCGCCTTTTGTGGCGCGCTGGCAGTTGCTGAATGTTGCGCTTGCTGTGTGGCGGCAAAAGCCGCCGGATTCAACAGAAAGGATGAAAGTAGAAGGAGTAGCAGTAGACTACGTTTCACAAATATCTCCCACGAAAAAGTTAGTCGCGTTTCTTAGGAAGTCGCTCTTCCGTTTGCCGGGTTCTTTCGATGTCGCCGCCCGGCAATAAGATGTCAGCGGTGTTAGCCCTGGTACGATTCGTCCTGCTCAATCCGCGAAAGGACCCAATCAAACTCTCCCGAGGTTATCTTTCCGCCGCAGAATTCACAAATGCCAGCGGCATTAACCTTCAGCGGCGCGCCACAGTTGGGACAATTCAGGTCCGCGCGCGCAGCCGCGGGCTTGGCTTCACGATTTCGGATAAACGTCCAATATTCGCTCCAACGTCGTAAGCTGGTTCTGGATCCCGCCACAACTCGCCCATTCGCATCCGCCGTGTAATCGTAACCCTGGGCTCCAATGCGCATGGTAATCGCGTTGTAAAACTTGTCTTCCGTAATCTTTACCGGCTGCATCGCGGTAATGGTGCACTGATCCAACTTATTGTAGAGTCCCTGCCGCCGGTAGGCATCAATCCAATATTGATGCATTTGGAAAAGGCTGTCCGTTTCATGGGGCCGGGCGCGGTCCCAATCAAGCGTGGACCACGCAGCTTGCAGTTCGTCAAAGATAAGCCGGGCCCGGGCCTGAAATGCGCCCCAGGAAAAATCAGGATGGTCTTTCTCAAAGGCGACGCGAATGTTATCAAATCCAGGCTGCACAATGCTGGGGTAATTGGTGCCAACCTCCGGCACGTCAGAAGTAAGCAGTGGCCCTTTCGCTTCACGAGTAAGCAGCGCAACGTCGCGCACGTACCATTGAAATTCGCCGCTCTCGATTTTTGCACCACAGAAAGCACAAGCGCCCGCGGTGTTCTTCTGCAGCGCACCACCACAACGCGGGCAATGAAGCGCGGTGGCCTGCGCCGGTGGCGGTGACAACACGTCCCGCTTCCGCTCCAGTTCCCAGCGTTCGCGAACGTAGTAGCTCATCTCAGTTTGCTTTTGATTGGCCTGGACCAGCTCAGTGTAGTTCGCTTCAAAGACCAAACTGATTCTCACCAAGGGCGTTTCCAATCCGCTGACTCCGGCAATGTTTAGCGCGCCGACGATTATTCCTTTTACTTCGCGAAGTCCGGGCGGGTTCCGCTGCAACAGATTCGCGCGCGCGTTGTCACTGAGGTAAGGCGAAAATTGATCCAACGCGGCAGCTCCGCGACCGCGAGCGTCGTGGGCTTTGCCGTAAAGCGCGTAGGCAAAGTCGGTAAAAACAATTTCAGAAAAGTTGGGATCGAATTTGCGTAACTGATCAAACTGACGCGGAATATTCTCTGAACTACTTTGCTGCGTATTCAATCCCAGCGGCGTCGTCGGTTCAACGCGCCTGGCACGCCTGACAAAGTAATAGATGAAACCCGCCGCGATCAGGATATCGAGCGGGATGCCGACCGCTGGATATTCAATCGTCAAGTAAGCCAGCAGGCGTAACAATTGAAAGATGAGCCAGATGAGTGCTCCGCCGCCGCCACCGCCGCCGCCATGTCCGCCGCCGCCGCTATACGATCCACCGCCACCAACGCGCGCCAGAGCCTCCACCGCGAGTGCCAGCGACAACAACATTGCGGCGCCGATTACATGCGCGCGTGATAACAGGCGCAATGCCAACTTGGTTTGCGTGGCAGCTCGCATCACAATTCGAAACGCGGCGCGTCGGGAAGTTCGTTCGGATTCTCAGCGCCGGCGGGCAGGTATTGGCCCAACAATACGCCCAGCTTCTCCAAACAGACCCTTAAAGTTTCCGGATTTGGTTGTCTTCCGGCTTGATGCAACTCGGAAAGCACCTGGTTCCATTCGAGAGCGGGAACTGCTTTTAGAATTCCGCGGTCAGCTATTAGTTCGAGCCTTCGCTCCAGCAACGATAAGTAAACAAGCACACCAAGTTCAGCCTGGGTGTTTGCTATGCCCGCTTCATAGAACATCGCAGCCGCGCCGGCGCGCGCTGCTTTGTTGCGCACACTCTTTGGCGTTAACCAGCGCCGAATCGCGTTGCTGCGTGATGAAACATACGCGCCCAAGAGGAAAAGCAATGCAATGTCGATTGGCACCCAGATTTGATGAAAGTTAAAAGGTGAGAACAGCAGAAAGTTCAGACCGGCAAATGCGAGCAAGGCCGCAAATAAATAATTAGCCGCTGCATAAGAATGAGAACGAGCGCGAACCACCAGCACCAGCTCAGCGTCGGTACGTTTCTCGATTTCTCGGATGCATTTGGTGAGGGCGGTGCGCGCTGCGGTATCGAAGTCGCTGCTCATTTTTATTGCGTGACGTTGGGGATCCAGAAAGTCTGTCCATCAACCACTACGCTCTTCAGTCCATTCTTAGGCAAGTCTTTCTCTTTCAAACCAAGAAACGTGAAGTGAGGTAAATCGCTGAGTACCGTTTGGAACCAACCATGCTCGGCGAGAATCTCGCGCACGCGGGCGTTATCAAACTCGTTAACGTCGAACGCGAGCATCGCTATATGTTGTGAAGTTCCCGGCGCCGCAATGGAATACAGGATGGACTTGGAGAGGTCTTTGCTGAAATAAATGCCGCTCCGTTCCAGCTCGAGCACTTCGGCGATCTGTTCATGCAACGGCAACGCTTTTAGGCGCGCGACTTGAGCTTCGGTCAAGCGTCCTTGTTGCAGCCAGTAATCCAGGGCCGGCACAAAGCGCGTGTTCCAAAGTTCGTAGCTGTCTTTGTAACTGCGCCGCGCTGCTTCGGCGCCATCGCGCGGCGTGATATCGAAACCTTCCTTTTGCGCCTTTACGCGCGCTTTCAACAACTGCTTCATTGCCTCGGGCTGCAGTTCGACGTCCGCGCCGTCAATATTTTCCGTAACGTAGTCTGCCTCTTCCTGAAACCTGGCAACGTCAGCTTCGCTGGTAAAAATACAAACCGGCGGCGGCGTTACTTTCTTTGCCAGAAACATAGCGCCATATTCTTCAAGAATCCGGCGCGCGACCGAATCGGTGTGTGGGCAGATGCGATCCACGTCGGTCTTTCGCTTCTTCAACCTCTTTCGCAATACTTCATAAAACGAAGCAGGCGCTTCGTTGCGGGATTCGTCGGACATGGGTGTCATTGTTGGAGAACTGTTTGACGGCATGCGATATGAATTGTTTTGCGATAGCCCGAGCGAAGTGTCAAGCAGAATACAGAGCACCAGGGTCAAAAACTTTCGCTGTCGCGAAACTCCAGGCAAATACGTTTTCGTTGTCTGCCATTGACCGAGCAATCGCGCGCAGTTCTGGTGCAACAGGACTTTCCACAGACTCGAAGAATTCGACCTAAGGTCGTGGCAGCGATGATAGAGGCGCAGCGGCGCGATGGTCAAACAAGCCCGCGTGCAGCACCGTTTCATCCGGTATAATTTTCTTTAGATGAAGCTAAGCGATCTGATTAACGAGATTACCGACGTCTATCAAAAGCACGGTTGGCAGTTACGCCGGATGTTGCTGCGCCCGGAGTCTCGAGCCGAACTTGAAGCTGCGGGCTCGCCAGTCGACGGAGTTATCCAGCAAGCGGCCGAACTCGACGCGCTCTGGTTTTCGCGGCCCTCGCATGAGCAGCGCGAGGCCTGGGAGCTGCGCCTGATCGCAGAGAATCCCTACGCGCTATTTGAAACTTTTGAAGCAGATGAGTCCGAGGAAGAACGCGAAGACGTGCGGCGGGAAATGGAAGCGCGCATGCGGGAATACTCGAACGAAAAGAGCTGAGGACTGAGTGCTGAGTGTTGAGTGTTGCGCAAAAAGTGATAAGCGGCTTCTTAACGCATCACCCATCACTCATCACTCATCACTCATCACTCATCACTCTCTAACTACTGCTTCCCCATCTTAACGGGAATCTCGAGACGCTCCCCGTTACGCATCACAACCAAATTAATCGTGCTGTAAGGCAGCGCCCTTCTGACGCGAGAAAGAAGCTCCTCGGGCGTGCGGATCGGAATACCATCGAACTCAATCACCACGTCGCCGTTTTTTACGCCCGCAAGATCTGCAGGCCGGCTCTGTTGAATTCCATCCAGCTTAACTCCAAACAGCTTGGTCCCGGCAATGGCTACGCGTTCGCCGTCGCCATCGTAGCCAAACTGTCCGCGGCCTTCGGGCCGGCTGCGATAAGCGCTGTTAAGACTGTCGAGTTCTGCTCTTGAAATCGTCGTTAATTTGGTCGTCTTCGTCTCGCCGTCGCGAAGATAGACCACATCAAAAGTTTTTCCGATTGGCGCACTCGCTAATAACGCAGTCATCTCGTCGTCGGTGTGAATCGGCATGCCATCCATGGAGGTGATGATGTCACCGCCAACCAACCCGGCCTTGTCTGCCGGCGAACCCGGCGGTTCAACGTTGTCGAACGTGACGCCGGAGTCATTCTCAGCAGTGTCGAAGGAGTTCACGCCGGCGTAGGACTTTTTCATGCTTTCCGCAATTTGCACCCGAACATTCTGTCGTATGGGTTTGATAATCGCAGTAAAGCCTGCCGCGGCCACAAAGAACACAATCAAAACAATAAACATCCAGCTCATGCCACTCATGCGCTTCTTCCGTTTGCGCAGCGGCCCACCCGCAGAAACCGACATCCCGCCATACTGGTGTTGTTGAAACTGAGCTGCACCATTCCTCGGTAACGTGCCTGGGGGTACGTTCTGAAAACGGACTGTCTCGGTGTATTCAGCCGAGCCTTCGCCCAGGCGAAAGCCACAATTACGACAGAATCGCAGCTCTCGGGGCATAGGCGCGTTGCAGTTTCCGCATTTTGTGACTGAGGCGTTCGTTTCGGGAGTCATGGCAATTTGCAGTTTCCAGTAATTCGGCCTTTAAAACCGGCTAAGGATAGCAGAAGTCTATACGCCAAATGCAGCTTTCCGGTTGCATCGGGAAGTCAGATAAACAATCACCAGCGCTTTAGATTAGAACACCGGCAGCCTTTTGCAGGCGCTATTCAGCGCTTTCCTCAAGCTCCTTCGATAGACATTCAATAGCATCCAGTGCAATATCCCTGAATCATCCTGTTCTGGCCCGCGATTCGCATTACTTTTAGGTCTCGCATCAAGACTCCAGGGAGAAAACAACAAACGTGGAAGTAACAAAAGCGCTGGCGGCGCTGCAACCGCTATATGGAAAAGACAACGTTGAGATCGTCACCCTCGATGGCGAACGCGTGCGCGGCACCGTGCGCAGCATGAAAACTACCCAGGCGTTGACAACGCCAAGTGTGAAGATCGAACGCGCCGGCGGCGAGATCGTTAAGATTCCGTTTCCCAGCATCGCCGAGATCAAGGACCACAATCCAGTGGGACAGTAGGCATCTTACAAAAAGCAGAAGGCACTAGGCAGAAGGCAGAATGAGTTTGGCTTTCTGCCTTCTGCTTTCTGCCTAGTGCTTTCTGCTTCCTGCCTCCGTAGCCGAAACGTTCCGCCGCGCGAGTTCTCCTTCAACATCACCCTGCAAAAACTGTTGCGC
The DNA here is from genome assembly GCA_036265575.1 of Pyrinomonadaceae bacterium. Lineage (GTDB taxonomy): Bacteria > Acidobacteriota > Blastocatellia > Pyrinomonadales > Pyrinomonadaceae > PSRF01. The sequence continues at coordinate 28,530 of DATAOU010000179.1, read as the reverse complement.
CTTTTCTTCTTGCTTCAAAACAGCATCGAGGTGAGACAGCGTCAGCCCACGCACAAACAAATGGGCCTGTTCTCCGGAACACAGTTCGTTGATGGGCAGCATCTCTTTCGGCATCCATGCCAACTCTCCCGGCCACGGCGTCGTGCGTACCGCTTCATGCATTGCCTCAACGTCGTCCATGAAGTGCAGGTGATCGGCCCGGCCCAGTATGAACATTTGCCTGGTCGCCGGAGTGCGTTCGAAGAGTTCGTACATTCCCGCTAGCGGCAACGACACGTCATTCTCGGCAACCAGATAGAGTGTCGGTACGTCGCGCGCCCAGTTGAAATTAAGCTTTACCGGAAGAATGCCCGGCTTCGGATGAGAGCTGCCACCAGGCGCGAGTGCCACCACCGCGCGGATACGCTGCTCCTTCTCGGCTGACTCGAGCGCGGTCCATCCCCCGAAGCTATGCCCGACGATTCCAATTCGGGTTGGATCAATGGTGGCCGCCTTCGTTCCCGATACAGTGTCGAAGAGGGTGGCGCTGCCAAGTAGATGATTGAGTAGAAAAATTACATCGGGCACTCGGCTCGCAATTAAAGCATTCCAACGCGCGCGCTTTTGCTCGGGGGTCTCATCAGCCTTGCGCGCTAGTTCGGGGGCCACGATGTCCGAGTGATCCAGGGCACCGACTATATAACCGTGGCTACTTAAATGAGTGCAAAGAAACGTGGCGCTGCGACGGCCGGCGCCGCTTGAATGCGAGAAGACGACGAGGGGAAATATCCCTGACCGCGGAACTGCGTCACGCACTGCCGCCTGACAGCGAACTGTGTTCATGAATGGCGTCGTGAAGCAGTCCTGGGTCGCCTGCGCCAGGTCCTGGCCATCATGCTGCGCCGCGGCCGGATACCACACTTCACCCGGGAACACTCGATTCCGCGACTCGTCCAGCGCTTGAATCGTGCGCACACCGACCGGGAATGATCCGCGAATAAATGGATCGTAAACGTTGCTCAAAGATGCAATTCACACCCTTTATAGAATTTATTGACGTTTGATACTCGTTGCCCAACACCCATATAACGCCGCTTTTGGACGAAATGCGTTCTCCCTAGCCCGGGCGAATGGCTCAAACCTTCTTGAGCTAAACCACAAACTGCGTGTTTATGCTACCTTCTCTCTGACGGCCAGCGGTTGTTTTTTTTCCGACCGGCTTCGCGTATAGTACGCCGTTTTAGTTTTCAGATTTGGGGAGTTAAACGTTGCCTTTACCGATCGAGGATTTTGGTGGCCGCCTTGCCAGCGTTTGGTCGGAGCTGCGACCAGCTACGCGCGGTCTCGTCGAGCATGCGCTGCAGAATTCACCACCGGCGCCGGCCCGAAGCGCCCCTTACGACGCGCGCGCGGATCACGAACTCAGCCGCCTGCTAACCGCGCTCGATGAGCGAGCGCACGACACCGACAATTTAGAGACTGAAAAAGGCAACCAGCTTCGCCACATTGCAAATACTTGCGCTGCGGTGTTGCAGGAAAAGACGCGCTCGGCGGAAGTCTTTACCCAACTCGTGCGGCGTGCCGACAAACAACGCGATTACAAGCGTATCGACGCCCTGGCTGACGCGCTCACGCGTTTTGCTCCCAGCGAGATTTGCGAACTCGCCCGCTCGCCGGAGGTAGTAGTGCGCGCCCTTTCCAGCGAAGCGCTGGCACAGTTACCAACTTCAGTTTTGATTGGTCTGTTAAGTGACCCAGTCGATGCGGAAATAGCTCGGGATGCTTTGCGGCGCCAGGCAGACGACTATGGATCGGAAGAGGCACGACAGATTGTCGGTGCGTTGGACCAGATGAACCTCGGCGCTGACGACCTTTAAGGCTGCGCTGAAGTGCAGCAGTAAAGATTTACCATTCATCATTTTCCATTTCTCATTTTCCATTGCGCACGAATCTCAATCTCCTCCGCCTCTCCATAAAGAGTTGCAATTTCGGACTGGCTATCGCTTCTTTTGAAGCCTCGCTGGGAAGTCCATCACAGCTAAACACACGGATTCTCACTGACAAATGAAAAATGTCAGATGGGAGATGGAAAATCTAATCGAAAGGACTAGTTGAGATCGGCGGGACGCCTACGTCGACCGTTGCTTACCCAGCTCGTGCAAGCGGGAAACAACCTGGTCGATCAGCCAGTTTGGCGTTGAGGCGCCGGCTGTCACACCAACACGCTGGGTGTTTTCGACATCTGCGGGATTGATTTCGGCGGGCGTTTCAATCAAAAAACTCTTTTCGCATTGTTCCTGGCAAACCGCCAGCAGCTTGACGCTGTTTGAGGAGTGGCGGCCTCCAATGACGTAGAACACATCGACTTGCCCTGCAAGAGCGCGGGCGGCATCCTGTCGATCCCGCGTTGCAGAACAAATAGTGTTGACGACTTGCGGTTCGGCGTCAGTCTTGGCCCGGACCGCCTCGGCAACTTCCAAAAACGTTTTCAACTTAATCGTCGTTTGCGAAACGACCAGAGGCGATCGCAACTGGGGCAGTGCCGCGACCTCGCTCGCATCCCGGACCACGTACGTGTTTTCGGGCGCGTAACCGACCACGCCAATCATCTCGGGATGATCAGGATTGCCTGCAACTACGACATCACGGCCATCCAGCGCTGCGCGTTCGGCCAGGTGCTGAACTCTGGTTACGAACGGACAAGTCGCATCGATGACTTTAGCGGCGCGGCCTTCCAGGTCGCGTTGCACTTGCGGCGTAACACCATGCGCGCGAATTACAGCGATAGTATCTGCGTCCGCTTCGTCAGGCACATCGATCGTTGAGACTCCCAACTCGCCCAGCCGTTCCATTTCCTGGGCATTATGAATCAACGGCCCAAGCGAACTGATAGGACGCACGCCTTCATCAAGCGCGTCTTCAACCATTTCGACGGCGCGTTCAACGCCGAAACAGAAACCGTATTCGTCTGCTAGTAGGACTTCCATCTTTGAGTTGTCAAACTAAAGTTTGCTCTACCTTAGTTGACGGGCTCTGGCGCGCCTTCAGATTTTTCCCGATTGCACTTCTGCTGCCATTCTTCGCGTACTCGATCGCCGCCAGCCACGCGCGCATCGACCCACTCAATGTCCTTGTCAATCAAGGTTCGCAGGTTTTTCAAAAACGATTTTTTCAAATCGCCGAGATTGTGGGCAATGTCCCTTGGCAGAACTGCGTACGAGACGTCGCCGAGGTAGCGAATAGCGTCACAAAGCTCGTTTACCACGTTTTTGCCGGCTGACTCTGTTGTTTCTTCCATGATGTACTCCTTATCAAACGCCAAACCGCAGATTTTTCCGACGGCGAGGCTATCTTAACATTACTCAAGTACGACCGCACGGCGCTGTTCGTTCCCAGGAACGAGTCTGAACACAGAAATCGCAAGGGTTTCCGGGCGTGGGAACATAAGAGGAGTCCGCGATCCCAATACGAGGATAATTCTGTAGAATGCGCCGTAATTTAATGCAACCGAGCTGCCGGCACTGAGTGTAGGAAAGTTGGCAGAATCTGGAAGAAAGAGGGTCGCTCATGTTTCTCTTGCGCGCAATTGTTCTCGTTCTGTTGCTAACAACGCTTTCTGGCTCGGCTCCGGCACAACGGCCGGGGCCGGAATTTCGGCGCCCACTTGCCTGCGAGCCCGCCGAACCGCGCACCAAACTCGAAGCGATCGAGTCTCGCGTTGAGGAAGTCTTAATCAAAGGGTTTACTCAAGTGGCAGGGTTCAACGTGCGCGGCGCCGATATCCGCGTGGATGCGGTCGAGATTAAGGAAGCAAGAGCCGGGGGCGAGCGAGCACTAGGTTTGGTGATTGTATTACGAGAGCAAGGTGATGAGCCTCGTGAGAACCGAGCGTTTGTTGACTATGAAGAAATCGATCGGGTGCTGCGCGCGCTGGAGTTAGTCACCAAAGTGAATGAATCTGCGAGCAAGCTGGTGGGCTTTGAGGCTCGCTACCGAACTGTCGGCGACCTCGAGTTCCGGGTATTTCGCCAGAGCCGCGCCAGTGGCACGGCAGCGTCTTTAACTGCCGGAATCTGCGATCGTGTAACCGGCCTGCTGACGCTCGACGAAATGGATCGTTTAAAAGCCCACATCGTTGAAGCAAAAGCCCGGCTCGATGAAATCAAGTGAGTGTAGCGCGGGCTTTAGCCGGCGCTTTGAAGTGGCATAGACTTTATTCTGTGCTTTCATGGCGGAGCGCCACGGGGGTGTCAACACAGACTAAAGTCTATGCTACTAACCTAAAGCGCTGAACTGCTGTAGCCGTTCTCGTTCGAAAGACCAAACGCCAACCTGGCATCGTCTGGCGTCAGAACCGGATGATAAGTCTTGCCATAAGTCGCGCTGATCTTCTTCACGTAGTTTTGTGTTTCACCGTACGGTGGCACGCCTTTGTACTTGTCCACTGAACCTTCACCCGCGTTGTAGCCGGCCAGCGCCAGCGAGACATCGCCGTTGAATCTCTTCAGAAGAAATTTCAAATACTTGGTCCCGGCCTCGACATTTGCAGCCGGATCAAACGGATCTTTCAGGCCAAATCTTTTGGCCGTCGCGGGCATCATCTGCATGAGGCCCTGGGCGCCAACCTGCGAAACGGCTTTAGGGTTGTATCGCGATTCCTGCTTGATCACAGCGTGAATGAAGCGCGGATCGACTCCCGCTTTTTCACCGGCGTGATAGATGATCCAATCGAGATCGCAATCCCCTGACAAAGGAATATCGTCAGGTATCGTCTCGACCTGCGGCGTAGTGGCTCTAACTGTTGGTGCAAATACCGGACTGAAAAGGAAGCCCGCGAAGTTTGATAAGAAGAAAAGAGAAATAATGGCAAACGATGCAAACTTGGCCAGGCGAAAACTGTTAAAGCGCGCAGAGCGCAAACGGGGAAACTGTTGGGGAAACTTCATCTGTGATTCTCCATGTGAGCGATGGTCCAACGGACCATCAGGGTTATTTAGTAAAGCTTCGGGCTGCGCATGGTGGAACCAATTTCAAAGAACTTTGCAACGTACTTGAAATGGAAACCGTGTCTAAGATGGAGAATTGATTGCGGAAGTTGCTATTAGATTCTTTCTTAAACCCGTCGATGTGACGTACCAAAACGATCACAATTTTGTTGCAATGGGGTACAGAAGATCGTTCATCTTGAAGGGTGCCTTCAGCGCTTTTTGGAGCGTTTTTCCAGCAAGATCCAGGTGCTGAACGTACTGGCGAGGGCCATGGCGGCGGCGATCAGCATGCTGGTCCTAAAGCCTGAAACGAACGATTCTTTGATTGCCTGTTCAATAGCTTGCGTGTTCAGCTCTGCGTTGGTTGATGTTTTTTCTGAGGAATGCGCGGCGTCGACATCTATACCGGCCAGCTTGATGCGCTGACTGTAAATTGCATTCCGAGTTTGCTCGGATATGTCGAGGGAGGACAGACGATGTCTGAGGCCGCTGCTAAAAATTTGCAGCATCACCACGCCGAGGACTGCAATAGCGAGCAAGCCGGCTGCGCGCGAGACTGCGTTGTTAACTCCCGAAGCCACACCAGCCTGTGCCTGCGGCACTGAACTCATGATCGTCGTTGTCAGCGGCGCCACGCTGATTGCCATTCCCAGGCCCAACACCACCACGCCCGGAAAGAAACCGGACCAGTAACCTGCGCCGGTTCCGGGAATGGAAAAGAGCGCAAAGCCCGCGGCCGCGATGGTTGGGCCAACCAGCAGCGGCAGTCGCGGCCCGAAACGCGCCACCAATCCACCAGACCAACGCGACAATCCAAACATGATCAAGACGAACGGCAAAAGGGCCGCGCCCGCGGCCGTCGGCGAAAAGCGCTGCACTTGTATGAGGTTTAGGGTGAAGAAAAAGAGTGCACCACCAAGCGAAAAATAAAGCAGTAACGTCAGAATGTTAGCGCCGAGAAAATTCCGCGAACGAAATAATTTCAATGGCAGCATCGGCGACCTAACGCGCGTTTCGACAAACACAAAGCCCGCCAACGAAAGCAAGCCCAGGACGATTGCCGTCAAAACACTCCACTCGAGGAAGCCGGCGCGCGACGACTCGAGAAGCCCATAGACCACGCCGCCCAATCCAATCGTTGCGAGCAGCGCGCCCGGCAAATCAATTCGCCCGGTTGTTTCGCGGTCATGGCTTTCCGGAACATGCCACAACGAGATCAGCACCACTGCGGCGGCGAGGGGAACGTTCAGATAAAAAACTGCGCGCCAGGAAACGTGTTCAACCAGCCAGCCGCCCAGTACTGGTCCAATGGCGGTGGTAATTGCGGAAAACCCTGACCAGGTGCCGATCGCTTTTCCTCTCTTCTCTTCTGAAAACGAGGCGCTGATAATGGCGAGGCTGCCGGGAACTAACAGCGCCCCACCGACGCCCTGCACGGCGCGCGCAAGGATCAATTGGTTGATATCCGGCGCGATTCCACACCAGGCGGAAGCAAGCGCAAAGATCACAACTCCAGTAACGAATATCCTCTTGCGTCCGTAGTGATCACCGAGCGATCCGCCGACCAGCAACAGCGCCGAAAGAAATAGTGAGTAGGCTTCGACGACCCACTGCACGCCGATAGCAGTGGCCTGTAAACTTTGTTGGAGAGAAGGTAGAGCGACGTTAACGACGGTGCCGTCGATGAACGCCATGCTTGACGCCAGGATGGTTGCGGCGAGGATCCAGCGCTCCTGGCCTTTAGTACAGGGAGTCGCAGACTTGTGTGACAGGATGACTGCTTCGTCGCAGGGATCTTTGACTACATTCGGCATGATCAGTTCAAAATTCACCAGCGGCTGGGAGCATTGGCCCACATGCGGTTCGGCTCTGCCGAGGCCGGGCCAACGACTGAATCACTGCTAATCGAAGTCGAAGAGAGACTTTTCAAGATCGGCTACCAGGTGCTTTTTGCCTTTTTTCGTCAACTTATGGCCTTCAGCTAATAAGCGTTTCTTTTGCGCGGTAACGCCGCCGGGATACTTCTCGTTGAGCACCCCACCAGCCTTTAGCGTGCGCCAGTAAGGAGTGACCCGCTTCTTCTTCTCACTTGCGTCTTCTTCAGCAGCGTTCGCAGCAAGCCACGCGAAGATGCCGGTGGTCAGTGGACAAGCGACGGTGGTGTCGTGTTTCCTCGCCAACGCCATGCGAATATGATTGATTGTTGTCAGTTTTCCTTTCGGAACCCGCCGCATCAGTTCATCTACTTCGATGGGCGCGGGGATCACAAAATTTCCGGTGCCCCATTTCGCTCGCAGGCGGTCTGGTATGTCGAGAACTTTCGGCAAGTCTTTGCTATCCGACAACTTTTCTCTCCAGGTTTTGCGCTGCTTCATATGCACCTCCAAATCTATCTCACCGGCTCACGCAGAATCGCGTCTGCCGCAACGGCGGCAATCCGGGCTGCTTCGGGATGAGCCTGGCGCAGTCCGGCTACCTGCAGCAGGGCTTCACCCGTGCGCGAAAGCATGCGAAACAGATCGCCTTCTTCGGCCCGCGTCTCGCGCACCAGGGTGGTCCATTCAGCTCCGCCCGCCCAACGGGCGGCAGTTGCAGCAGCAGAAAAATTTAGTTCCGGCGTCGGCTCAACGCCCGCCTTCCACTCTTCCGAGGAGACGCGAAAGCCAATCTCTTCAAACTGCGCCAGGCTATTAACGAGTGCGTCTTCTAATTCCAAAGCTCCGTAGTCTCGCTCTTCATCGGCAGTCAGCGCGGCGACGATTGCCGCGCAACGAATGAAGTCGAGCGACGTAAATAGGCCGCCTTGCAGCGCCTCGCCGATTATCAATGGTCGATCAATATGCAAATCCGCCAGCCAACTCCCACGTTCAGTAACTTTCTCGGCTTCAAAATCAAGATAACCAAACGACGCCAGAACACGTGCGCGTTGCTCGAATGGCTGCCATACCTGTTCACGAATGCTTTGGGCGCGTCGCTTGGCCCGCTCGAGATCTTCCGCGTCGCTAAGCAGTCCCCAAAGCGTCTCGTTACAACTCTGTCGCTCCGCCCCGATGATTGCGGCGGGAATTATTGTTTCCAGCAACTGGTCCAACCGCTCGAGCGCGTCACTTTCTGCGTCTTGCGCATCACGCAAGCGCGGTTCTGCGATCACCAGGTCTTTTCCCCGACGTCTAATTTCTTCAAAAGCCCCTTCGATAAACTCTTCCTTCAGGCGATAAACAGGAGAGTACACCCGGCCGATTCGTTCGAGCGCAAAACTCGCGCTGCGGCCGTCTTCGCGCATACCGCGTACATTTCCCTCGCGCTTTTCTAGAACCATTACCAGGCGCTTGCCGCTGCGCCCGATCGCCACTACTCGTCCCGGCTGGACCACTTCGTCCAGCCAGCGATGCAAAACTTCAGCGCGTGATTGCGGCCTGGAATCGAGCAACTGCGAGCGGGCACTGATCAGTCTTTCAAATCCCCTGACGTCGTTGAGCGATAGGTCGCAATTCGCATCGCGAAGCTTTAACTCAATCCGTTGTTCAGTTTCTGAGATTACTTTTTCCAGCGCGAGAATCTGGCTTGCAGCGTCACGATGCGCAAAGCTTTTTTCGGCAATCTCGCGCACCTGCGCAAAGTTTCCGTAAGCATCAAGCAGATTGAGCAGTGTGTTGTAAGTCGCGCGAAATTGACTGATTAGAGGATCCGGCGGCGAGCGCAGCAGCGCTGCGATTCTTTCCGGATCCTGGTGCAGGCCCGGAGCGGCAACTATGAAGCCGACGTTGTCGCGTCCACGCCGGCCCGCGCGTCCAGTCATCTGCTGCAGTTCAGAAGCGGTCAATTGCCGCCAACCGTTTCCGGTGCGCGCTTCGGCGCCGCTCAGCACGACTGTGCGTGCGGGAAAATCGACTCCCGCGGCAACCGTGGCAGTTGCGAAAATTGCGTCAAGCAATCCCGCGCTCATCATCTTTTCAATGACTAATTTCCAGGCGGGCATATGTCCGGCATGATGCGCAGCCACGCCGCCGCGCACGATTGTTTCCCAATGGCGATGGCTGCGAATCTCCGGATATTGTTCGACAAAGCTGCGCAGCAAGTCGCGCCGTTGTTCACGCCTCTGATCGTTTGGGTCGCGCCGCATGAACGCTGCTTCTGAGGCAGCCTGATCACAGCGGCGCCGCGTCGGCAAGAAAACGATGGCAGGAAGCAAGTTGTAAGTTCCGAGCGCCGTGAGCAAGGTGGCGGGCGGCATCTCTGGCAAACCTAATTTCATCTGTCGCGACCTCTTCGCTGCTCGCGTCGCTGCTCAATCATTCGCGCAATCTCGGGGTTCAACTTTCCGTAGTCATTCACCAGCGGCAACAGTCGCTTGTCCGGCAGCAACATCGCCGCACGGAGCGGCACCGGGCGCGCGCCCGGCCGGGTTATCACGCCACAGCGCACGCCACGCACTTCTTCAATCCAGGCTGCAAATTGATCGGCGTTCCCGATCGTCGCGGACAACAGCAGCAAACGAATGCGCGGCGGCGTCAGAATGATTGCCTCTTCCCATACATGCCCGCGATCTTCGTCGGCGAGATAGTGCGCTTCATCCAGCACAACCAGATCCGCATCAACATCGCTGCCACCTCGCAACGAGTCAAACAACTGATTGCGAAAAATCTCGGTCGTTCCCACAATCAAAGGCGCGTCAGTATTTTCTTTTCGATCTCCAGTCAGAATTCCGACTTGCGCCGCGCCAAACTCCTCGCTGAACTCCTGATACTTCGAGTTGGTCAATGCTTTCAGCGGCGTTGTGTACCAGGCGCGCCGGCCCGCCTCGAGTAAGCGCCGTATTTCTTCTCGTGCGATCCAGGTTTTGCCGCTGCCTGTCGGCGCGGTCACCAGCACGTCCTCAAACTCCAGCGCGGCCAGCGCATCAAGCTGAAAGCGATCCGGTTTGAAAGGTTGTTGCGGCGGAGTCCCAATGCCGGCCAGTAATTGGCGCGCTTCGCGCAGACGGGATTGAACCTTGTTGTCTTCGAATGTTGCGGTTGGTCGTACTAGATCTTCGCCCGGCTGTCGCCGACGATTGCGTTTCTTGTCACTCGAGCGCTTCCCGCGCCTTCCTCCCCTTGAATTGTCGCGCGGTCGCATGGCGCGCATTCTACTCTAACCGCCTGCTCGCCTTTAGCCCGTAAATCGCTGCGATGAAAATCGCACACTTTGGGCACTTGCGGGCCAAAGTGCTACCGTATACGTTTCAAGTTTGAACGCGACTCGCAACTGATCGACCCGGGGGCGCGTCTAAAAGGAACTGGAAGTCAGGCAACGACGTTTCTATTAAGAAATGGCAGAACTATTCGCAAAGTTTGAAGTTAACGACGAACTCCGCTGGCCCATCATTTTGCGGCTAATTGGCGCTTCGCTGGTCGCGCACGTGCTGGCGATTGCCTGTCTTACGTATGTGCCGGCGTTTCGGGACGCCTTTAATTTGGCGAGCCTGATCGCTGATACAAACTTTGTTGATAAGGACTACGAACGCACCAACATCGGCGACGACGTACAAATCGTGCAACTGACGGGGGAGAAGTTTCGCTACCCCGAGGGCTACTTTGCGCTGGACCAGCAGCCGCAAGCGTTTCCGCCGGTAGCGCCACCACCATTCGTTTCGCAAGCGCCGGCGATCAAGGTAGCTACTCCCGAACCATCGCCGAGTCCTTCGCTTGATCTCAGCGCTTCGCCGAGTCCGCTTGCTTCACCCTCGTCAGCACTCGCTCAAGCTAGTCCTAAACCAGCTGCGAGTCCGAGTCCCGCAACCCTGACGCCGGAACAAGCTCAGGACGAATTGGAAAAGACTGCGGCAAAAAACAATCTCGAACTGCCGAAAGAAAATGAAATCAACAAGAAGGCGCTGAAGGACTTCGCCCTCTATGCCAACGATCTGAAGAATAAAGGTCAGCTGGATTTGAATAAGCCGTTCGAGATTGTGATTGAGGCGGAACTCGATAAGGAAGGCAAGCTAAGAGATCCAAAGTTTACCAAGAAGGAAGGCGATCAAAATCTGATCGATCTTTTTGGACGCATGATCTCGGCGCTCAACGACAGTGGTTTTCTGGTTTACCTTAAACCGATTGATAAGGACAACCCGGGCAGCAAAGTTGTGTTCACCATCAAGCAGGGGGAATCGGAAGTGCTTGCCTCGGTAGAATCAGAAGCATCGTCGGAAGAAAGTGCGCGCGTGTTGGCGCGAGGCTTTAACGCCGCTCTAATGATTGGGGCGCAATCACGGGCCGGGAAAGATGAAGAAATACTACTTAAGAACACCAGCGCAGCGCCCAACGGCAAAAAGATCGTTTTCAATTTTACGATGCCGCGTCAGGCAGTGGTTGATCTCATCAAGAAACAATTGGCTTCTTAGTGACGCAAAGGAACGCTCGCTTGCCTAGCCTCTTTACGCTCAACTAAAATTGAACTGAAAGCATAAGACTTAACTATCAGCCGCGTTTTGCGGCGTCGGGATTACAGATAACTATTATGAGTGTCGATAAATTACTTACTAAAGTTTTTGGCAGCAGCAATCAGCGTTTTCTCAAGTCCGTCGAGCCGATAGTGGCGGAAATCAACGCCCTCGAGCCGGCCATTAAAAAACTTTCAGACGAACAACTTCGCAATCGTACCGCAGAATTCAAACAGCAGCTGCAAGCAGCGGTGGCTGGGGCTAGGGACGCCGAAGAGCGTAAACGCCTCGAACGCGAGACGCTCGACGAAATTCTGCCGGAAGCATTTGCCCTCGTCAGGGAAGCAAGTGTGCGCAGTACTGGCATGCGTCATTTCGATGTGCAGTTGATCGGGGGCATCGTTTTGCACCAGGGCAAAATCGCCGAGATGCGTACCGGCGAAGGCAAGACGCTGGTGGCCACCTTGCCCGCTTATCTCAACGCGCTGACCGGTCGTGGCGGCGTTCATGTCATCACGGTAAATGACTACCTTGCTTCGCGCGATGCCGAGTGGATGGGGCAGATACATCGCTTTCTCGGGTTGGAAGTGGGTTGCATTCAGAACGACATGGACGACTTCGAACGGCAAGCGGCTTATGCTGCCGACATCACTTACGGAACCAATAATGAGTTTGGTTTTGACTACCTGCGCGACAACATGAAGTTCGACCTCGCGACCTGTGTCCAACGTGGTCATTATTTTGCGATCGTGGACGAAGTGGATTCGATTCTGATCGACGAAGCACGCACCCCGCTGATTATTTCCGGCCCATCGGATGAGGCGACCGACAAGTATTACAAAGCCGACGCAATCATTCCGCAGCTACGCAAAGGCGAAGAAGTAGACGGCGTAAAGACTGGCGACTACCTGGTCGATGAACGCCAACACACCGCGGTGCTGACTGAGGAAGGTGTCGACAAAGCTGAACGGCTGTTGGGCGTAGGCAATCTTTACGAGCCTTCAAACATGGAGTTACTGCATTGCGTTGAGCAGGCTCTCAAAGCGCACACGCTCTATCGTCTCGATCATCAATACGTGGTCCAGGATGGCGAAGTAATTATTGTTGACGACTTCACCGGCCGCTTGATGAAAGGCCGCCGCTGGTCGGACGGGCTGCACCAGGCGGTCGAAGCAAAAGAAGGCGTCAAGATTGAGAAGGAAAACCAGACGCTGGCGACCATCACGCTGCAAAATTACTTCCGTCTTTATGAAAAGCTTTCCGGCATGACCGGTACCGCAGAAACTGAAGCGGCGGAGTTTCAGTCTACATACAAGCTTGACGTCATTGTTATCCCGACGCACATGCCGATGGTCCGTAAAGATTTTTCCGACGTGATTTATCGCACCTTGCCGGAAAAATGGGATGCAGTCGTTGAAGAGATTAAGGAGTGCCACGATCGTGGCCAGCCGGCACTGGTTGGTACTGTTTCAGTGGAGAACTCGGAACTAATTGCGCGGCGACTGCAGCGTGAGGCTGTGCCGCACAACGTTTTGAACGCCAAATTCCACGAGCGCGAAGCAGAAATTGTGGCGCAGGCGGGCCGCAAGGGCGCAGTGACGATCGCCACGAACATGGCAGGCCGCGGAACGGACATTCTCCTCGGCGGCAATCCGGATTTTATGGCGCGTGAATTTCTCAAACAGGATGAAATTGATCCTGATGAGGCGAGTGAACAGGAGTGGTCGCAGGCATTCGAGCGTGCCAAGCGAATTGTCGATGCGGAACACAAAGAAGTTGTGAGCATCGGCGGGCTGCATATCCTGGGCACTGAGCGCCACGAGTCAAGGCGCATCGACAACCAGCTTCGCGGGCGCGCCGGTCGCCAGGGGGATCCCGGTTCATCGCGCTTTTTCCTGTCGCTTGAAGACGATTTGATGCGCATCTTTGCAGGCGACAAAGTTAAAGCCCTGATGCAGCGGTTGGGAATGGAACAGGGCGTCGCTATCGAATCCAAGATGGTTTCAAAGCGCATAGAGTCGGCGCAAAAATCCGTTGAAGGTCGAAACTTTGAATCGCGCAAACACCTGCTTGAGTACGACGACGTGATGAACAAGCAGCGCGAGACGATCTATGGCTTGCGCCGGCAGTTGATGGAAGAGCCCGATCAGCGCGATTACTTAATGGGCGACCCACCCCAGGCTGGAGTGGCTTATGACCTCTTGTCTGACCTGACCAAGCAGTATCTCAATCCGGACGTTTCTCCGGATGATTGGGACATCGAGAACTATAAGATCCAGATCAAAACGATTTACGATTTTGACGCGGATGCGGAAGGCATCGACATACCAAACCTGACTTCGGAAGAAGTCACCGATACCATCTGGGAAAAACTTAAAGTCAAATACGCCGAGAAGGAACAGCAGATTGGGCCAGAGGCGATGCGCACCTATGAACGCATCATCATGCTCAACATCATCGACGCGCAATGGAAAGATCACCTGCTGTCGTTGGACCACTTGAAACAGGGAATTGGTTTGGTTGGTTACGGACAGAAGGATCCGCTCGTTGAATATAAGAAACAGAGTTTTGACTTATTCCAGGAAATGCTCGATCGCATCGACACCAACACAATCCGTTCGCTATTCAATCTGCAGGTGGTGGCTGAACAGCCGCCAGAAGCAATCCAGCGGCGCCGACCTGCACGCTCAACCTCGATGACCTTTACGGGACCCAACCAGGGAGCAGCGGCGGCTGGAGAAGAAGCCGGCAAAGTGAAGACGGTGGTGCGGGACCAACCCAAGGTTGGACGGAACGAGCCCTGCCCTTGTGGTTCAGGAAAGAAATATAAGAAGTGTCACGGCGCTGCTGCATAACCCGCTAGCAGCGTAACGCTGAATTAACCAAGCGTTTTTGCCTCCACATTCTGAAAATTCTATAGACAACCTGTTAGTGAATTGGATACTTTCAATAAGGCTGGCTTTTCTTTCAGCCTTACTCGCCTTGAGCACTGAAATCACATCCACCAATCCGACCGTTCGCGCAATCATTGGCGGCACTGCGCCTCCGACTGCGCGCATGGCTGCTGCTTCCGGGCTCTTACCTCTACCGCAGACCGATCTGTTTGAAGTTCTCGTTGCCCTTAGACAGTCGACCGATGCAGAGATTGCGGCCGCTGCTGAGGAAACTCTGCAGTCGCAAACAGCGGACGACATTCTGACCGCTGCCAAGGCGGCCGATACGGCGCCGTTGGTGCTGGATTACCTCGCTACTGTTGCCGGCGCCGAGCGGAAACTCCAGGAAGCGATCGTGCTCAATAACCGCACGCCTGACCGCGCGGTCGCAAATGTGGCGGCGTTGACTAGTGACGCCGCAATTCTGGAATTAATTGCAGTCAATCAGCAGCGGCTCGTACGTTTTCCGGAAATCATTGATGCGATTCTTGCGAATGCCTCGCGCTCTCCCGAAGCTGAACGTCGGGCTCAGGAAACACGCCGCGAGTTTTTTGAAAAAGAGCGCGGCGCACAACAGATTGCGCAGGAGTTGCGTGCTCGCGGTAAGAGTGCGGCGGCTGAGTTTTTTGAAAGCGCCGACCTCCGCGGGCTAAGCGCCGACGATGCATGGTTAATAGCAGAACATATTGAAGTCTCTGATGCGGACCTTGATCATTCGTGGCTTCCTGCCGAGCGTTATGAAGAGCTGGCCGATGAGACTCCTGAGGAGCACGCCGCAAACTTTAAGCGCGTCATCGAATTTGAGCGGATTGAGAATGGTGAACTACCAGCCGAGCGGGTCACATTAATCCGTCGCATCATGTTCATGAACGTTAAGGATCGCATGAAGCTGGGCATGAAGGGTGATCGCGAAGCGCGCAGCATTCTGATTCGAGACTCAAATAGAATAGTGGCAACTGCCGTAATCAATAATCCCCGGGTTACTGATCAGGAAGTGGAAAACATTGCCACTATGCGAACCGTAGCCGATGAAGTACTGCGACTGATTGGAATGAATCGCGCGTGGGCCCGCTCCTATACCATCATCCATAACCTGGTCCGCAATCCGCGTACGCCGGTGCCGACGGTCGTTAGTATCCTGCCCCGCATCCGCACCAAAGACCTGCAGCATCTCTCGCAGAATCGCAACGTCTCTGAAGCCGTCCGCCGCCAGGCCGTTCGGCTGTTGCAAGCGCGCGAAGGGCATTAACGAAGCTGCCAACCTGTCATTTCCCGGTTCGCGAAATTTGTTACAAAAGAATTGAATTTGTGCTTGACATGTCACGGAGTTTCAGTGTAATTTCACACCGTTCACTGGACATCAGTTTTTTGAGTGGAGCAGTTAGGCTGCTGAATTTATCGGGAATGCGGCTTTTTTTACCATTATTCGTGGCCGCAAGGGCTTTATCTCACCCGCAAGACGCACTGCCTGCTTGACGGGATCGGCCGTAAGTGACGATTCTCAGTTCTTTGCCAACGCCACCCGTATTTGCCCGAACCTGCCGGAAAAGTTTGCCCCGCCAATCTTAATTGATTGAGCGGGGCGTCCTCTTTTTGCCTGCTGAAATTTTGTTACTTTGGCACGACTGCGACGTTCGCCTCTTCGCTGACGCCTATGACGGCTGGGTCAACTGGGGTGTCGATGCCACACAATTTGCTAAAGAGTTGTTCATACTCGTCGACAACCCGCCCCCAGTCATAGAACTTCTGGACCCGCTCTTGCGCGCGGTGACGATAGCTTTGCACCAGAGAGCCGTCGCGCAAAACTTTTTGTAGCTTCTCAGTCAAATCAGCCTCGTCCGCGTATGCAATACCAGCGTCGCCGACGGCTTCAATATTTTCCGGCGTGGCCAACGTCAACACACAATTGCCATAGCCCATCGCTTCAAGCAGAGCCGGATGCGTGCCGCCCACTTCAGTAGCATGCACATAGCAATAGGCGTTCTGCTGCAGCGCGCGATAATCCTGCCCAAAGACAAACCCGGTAAAAATAATTCGCTTGTCGCCGCGGGCGCGCGCTTTCAAGTCCTGAATGTAATCGTGCGCATAGGGCGCGTCCCCAACGATGAGCAAACGATAGGCAGTGCGAACCTTTTTAAAAGCTTCGATAACCAGGCGCGCATTATTTTCTGGCTCCAGGCGGGAGACATACAAAATATATCGGTTGGGTTCGGCTCGCCAACGTCGCACCGCAGTGCGGTCGGGACGGCGCTCAACTTCTGAGCCATAGGCAATCATCGTTGATGGTGCGTTATAACGTGCCAGGTAGTAATCGTGAATGACCTGCGCGTCCGTTACGGTTGCGTTTGGAAGAATCGTCGCTAAACGCTCGGCGAGCAGATAATAGCGCCGCCCCAACCAGCCCCATTTTTTTCGTTTGTGTTCCAAGCCATCAACGTTCAGAACGACGGGAGTACCGGTGAACCGCAGAATGGGAGCGAACGGTGCGTTGGCTGCGTTGCATATCAGTGCCGCATCAAATCGGCCCGATACGGCGTGAATCGCGGAAAGAAACGCGTGGACTACGGTATCGAAATATTTATGGCGAATCGTCGGCAGCACTTTCAAGCGAACGCCATGGTATTCAAGTTCTCGAGGAGAAACGTAGTGCGCGCGGCCGTAAACAGTAACTTCATGACCACGAGCCACCAGCCGCGTCGAGAGGTGCTCGGCGAATGTCTCAAACCCTCCATAGCTAGCCGGTATGCCTCGGGTTCCAAGTATGGCGATGCGCATAACGATTGGATAGTTCTCGCGACTTATCTAGTAGCAGCCCGTCTTAAAGAGAAAGCCTTCTCATACACAGCCAAGGTCTGTCTCGCTGTTTCTTTCCAGTCGAACTGTTTCGCACGTTCCAGTCCTTTCGCGCGCAGGTATGCGCGAAGGTCTGAATCAGTAGTCACCCTTTTGATCGCGGAGGCCATGTCATTGACGTCAAACGGATCGATCATCAGCGCTGCGTCGCCGACAACTTCGGGCAAGCTTGTTTTGTTGCCAACTATGACGGGGGCGCCACACTTCATCGCTTCCAGCGGCGGCAAGCCGAAGCCTTCGAAGTATGACGGGTAAATGAAACAAAGAGCTCCTGAATACAAAGCGGGTAAATCGGATGCCGGAACATATCCGGTCAACACTATCGATTCGCGAACATCACTATCCTTGAGCGACCGGAGTGTTTCGTCATACAGCCAGGCATTTTTCCCAACTAAAACGAGTTGTGGGAGCTTACCTCCAGTGCGTTCGCGTTGCAAGAGTGAATATGCCTCGATAAGGCGGCGGAGATTCTTCCGAGGTTGTATCGAGCCGACCGACAGTATGTAATCCCGTTCAATACCGTAAGTTTGTCTCACTCGTTGCAGTTCGTAGTCGTCGCGGACCGGCCCAAAGGCCGCCGGAGCCGCTAGGGGAACGACGCTCACTAGCTCAGGGCGCACATGATAAGTATTAATTAGATCGCTTTTGACATACTGCGATAGAGCGATGATTTGAGCGGCGTTACGCGCCGAACGCCGCACCGTGAGTCGCAGTTGCATGCGACTACGCCGTTTGAATGTCTGGGGCAGATGTTCAAAAGACAAGTCGTGAATACTGACAACGACCGGGCAAGGAGACAGCGGTGGGGCGGTGAATTGAACGTGCAGCACGTCAACCCGGTTGCGGCGAAGTTCAGCGCTTAATGTTAGAGGTATACGAACCAGCGGCGTATGCGGCAAGGTCGCACGAACCTGAAAGTTGGGCCAACGATTGCTAAAGCGTTCCCGGGCTTCGCGTTTGGTTACAAAGATTGTGTACTGATTGACAGTGTCGACTTCGGCTAACGCCTCGATGAGGTTCGTCGCATAACTTTCGTTACCGCCGAGGCCAGTGCCAACTGAGTGGGCATCAATTGCTATGCGCAAGCGCTCTTAGACTCCTCGGCAAAATTGGCGGGCAAGGATTCCAGGAGCATGACGTCAGTTTGTGTGGCCTAAGGGAGCATGGGACCTAAAGGTCTACGCCACTTACGACAAACTTTGGTTTAGGTCGCCTCACTAAGCGCAGACCAAATAGCGACACCAACTCAGTCTACTTCTTTCCTGCCGCGGTGGCCTTGGGTTCGCCACCCTGCTGGCCTCGTGTGTCGCGCTCGCGGATGCGAGCCGCTTTGCCACGCAGCCCACGCAGGTAATAAAGCTTGGCGCGGCGAACGCGGCCTCTCTTAACCACATCGATGTGGTCCAGAATTGTCGCGTGCAGCGGAAAAATTCGTTCGACGCCGACACCAAAACTGGTTTTCCGCACAGTGATAGTTTCGCGGGCCCCACCATGTTTGCGAGCGATAACAACTCCCTCAAAAGCCTGCAAACGTTCTTTCGTTTCCGACTCTTTGATGCGCACATGCACGCGGACTGTGTCGCCCGCCTGAAAATCAGGAATGTTGCTGCGCAACTGTGTTTGTTCAATATTGTCTAGCCGGTTCATCTCATCACTCCATTTCGCGAAACTTCATTTCAATAGATCAGGGCGATTGCGTTCTGTTTTCTTCAATGCCGCCTCACGCCGCCAACGCGCAATCTCAGCGTGGTTTCCATTTAGCAACACCTCGGGAACTTTCAACCCGGAAAACTCCGGTGGCCGAGTGTATTGCGGACAATCCAACAAACTCTCGGAAAAAGATTCGTTCGTGGTCGAACTCTCGTTTCCGACCGCCCCCGGCAACAAACGAATCAAGGCATCAACGACGACCAGCGCCGCCGGCTCGCCACCCGACAGCACATAATCTCCAATCGAGATTTCGTCAGTCACCAACTCGTCGGCAACTCGCTCGTCGACGCCTTCGTAGCGTCCACAAATCAAAACAATGTGCGACGCTTGCTGGGAAAGATCCTGGGCCACGCCCTGTGTAAACACCCGTCCTTGCGGCGATAAAAGAATTACCCGCGTTTTTGGCGAATAATCTTCGCGGCTGGCGGAGCCCGTTATTTCCCTTACTGCTGCAAAGATCGGTTCAGGCTTTAGCACCATTCCTTCGCCGCCGCCAAATGGGCGATCATCGACGATGCGGTGCTTGTCGCTTGTCCAGCGGCGCAGATCGTGCGCCTCAAGTTCAACCAGCCCTGCTGCCTGCGCTCTGCGGATAATCCCGCAAGCAAACGTCTCGCGAAAAAAATCCGGGAAGATGGTAATAATGTCGCAACGCAGCACGTTAGACCTTCTAGTACTGGCTAAAGCTCCAACAAGCCTTCGGGCGGATCGATCAAGATCTCCTTCCGCGAGATATCAATTTTGATCACGAACGACTCGACCATCGGCACCAGATGTTCCCGCGCGCGCTCGTCTTCAACCGCGAGCAACTCGACTCCGCCAGTCCGCAACACGCCGCGTACGATGCCGAGGGGTGGACCATCTTTGATCACAACTGAACAACCCTCGAGTTCCCAGTCGTAATACTCATTTTCAGAGAGCGTCATGCGTTCCCCTACAGGCAACGCAAAATCAAATCCTATTAGCGACTTTGCAGATTCGACGTCGTCGTATCCGGCAAACTTCAAAACGATCCGATCGTTTTGAAACCAATGATCTTCAAGTTGGAGCGGCTTTCTTGCGCCTGAGCCAACCGCTAAAACCGACGAGATCCGCTCGAATCTTTCAGGAAAGTCGGACAAAAGCTCCGCGACAATCTCGCCTTTCAGTCCTCGCGTCCGCATGGCGCGCGCCACGACGATAAGGTCAGAATCAATCTCGTCGCTCGGCATTTCATTCAACAATTTCAAGGACGAAGCGATGTCGCTTTTTCAAGCTTACAGCGTGGGCCAACGCTCGCAGGGCTCGCACAGTGCGTCCCTGTCTGCCTATGATCTTGCCCATGTCCGTGGGAGCCACGCGAACCTCGATCAGCGTGGCGCCTTCGCGCTTAACCTCGCGCACGTCCACCGCCTCAACGTCGTCAACCAACGCCCTGACAATCATCTCGACGGCTTCTTTCATAATCTTCGGCGAACGGCTGGCCTAAGCTTCGGGCTGAGCCTGTACTTGTTGCTTATCGCTGGCTTTGATCAAACGGTCCACTGTGTCAGTCGGCTGCGCGCCCTTACCGATCCAGTAAAGGACACGATCCATTTTCAGTTTGATCTCAGCGGGCTGCTGGGTTGGGTTATAGGTTCCCAGATTTTCGAGATAGGCGCCGTCCCGCTTTGATTGTTTCTCCTTCACCACCACTCGGTAAGAAGGGCGTTTCTTGGCGCCGGTGCGCATTAACTGAATTGCTAACAAAACTTTTCCTCCGCTTTGTATATCGACTAAATATTTTCAAGTTGCCAGTGACGTAGAGTTGTCACTGATCACTATTGCTATCGCTTGCGTTTCTTTCGTTTCTTCTTAATTTTCTTTCTCGATGGGGCGCCCGGCAATGCCGGCAGGCTGTCCCCATTGTCGCCGAGCCCGCCCAACTCGGGCACGCCCGCCATACGTCGCATCATCTTGCCTTTGAGCCCGCTGCCGCCGAACATTCCCGAACTCGATAACTGCCTCATCATCTGTCGCATCTCAACGTATTGCTTGATGAGCTTATTGACCTCGGCGACAGATGTTCCCGAACCCCGTGCAATGCGCCGGCGCCGGTTGGCGTTAAGTATCCGGTGGTCCGTTCGTTCGGTGCGCGTCATCGAGTCGATAATTGACTCGGTGCGCTTTAGCTCCGCTTCCATCTGTTTCGACTGCTCTTCGTCCAGTTGCGGCATGCCCATGCCGCCCAAAAGCTGATCAGGAAGCAGCTTCATTATTTTTGAGAAAGAGCCGAGCTTCTTAACTTGCCGCAGTTGCGAACGAAAGTCGTCGAGCGTGAATTCATTCTTTTGAAGCTTCTTGAGTTGCTCTTCCGCTTCCGATTGATCGACTTTCGATTGAACTTCTTCGATGAGCGACAGCACATCGCCCATGCCCAGAATTCGCTGCGCCACTCGATCCGGATAGAACGGTTCCAGCGCATCGTACTTCTCACCGACACCCACAAATTTGACGGGCTGGCCAATGACCTGCTTGATGGAAAGCGCGGCGCCTCCACGCGCATCGCCGTCCATCTTTGTCAGGACGACGCCCGTGATGCCGACACGTCGATGAAACTCTTCAGCAGATCGAACCGCATCCTGGCCCGTCATCGCGTCAGCGACAAAAAGAATCTCCACCGGGTGCGTTTCGCTTTTGATGTTGACGAGTTCCGTCATCAACTCTTCGTCGATGTGCAGGCGTCCTGCCGTATCGATCAGCAGCGTATCGAAGCCGGTTTGTTGTGCGTGCTTTACGGCCCCGCGAACCAGCGTCAGCGGATCGTTCGTCTCAGCTTGTTCAAAGATCTGTTGGCCAGTGGCCTTTGCGATAACTTTAAGTTGCTCGCGCGCTGCCGGCCGGTAAACGTCAACTGACAGCAACAGTGGTTTGCGATCCTGATTAGCCGCAAGCCAACGAGCAATTTTTCCCGTCGAAGTCGTCTTGCCTGAACCCTGCAGGCCCACGATCATGACGACGTTGGGAATCTGTTTGGTAAAGACCAGACGCGAAGACTGGCCACCAAGCAAGTCAACCAGTTCGTCGTAAACAATTTTGACGACTTGTTCGGAAGGCTTAAGTTCCTGCCAAACCTGTTGTCCTTCGGCTTTTTCCTTGACCGAGGCGATAAAGTCTTTGGCGACTTTATAGTTAACGTCAGCCTCAAGCAGCGCTAAGCGAATCTCGCGCAGTGCCGCGTCAACGTGCTCTTTCGTCAGCACGCCTTCGCCGCGCAGATTCTTGAGTGTCCTTTTTAGCTTGTCCGATAAGGACTCAAACATAGATCACTCGGGCGAAGTTTCGGCCCACGACGGAAACGGAGATGATAGCGGCCAGCCCAAAAGAGTGTCAAGGAAAGCGGGCTTAATTCACTGTGATAGTGACACTTCCCGGGTGTTTAAATGTGCTGAAACGCGAATGATAACCAAGGCCTGTCCTTCAATTCGTTACTGCCGAGAGCTTATCCAAAAACCACACCGGCCGAGAGACTAAGAACAACTGAGAATTCAAGGTCGCAAGCTGGGCTACGACGTCGAGATTCACGCAATTGCTGCGGTTTCTCAAATAAAACGAAAGGAATGAGCATGGACGCTTAATGGTGCATGTGCTAAATTCTAAGCTGTTTGCAACCTTCGTGAGGCGTGATTTTGTGGGGAATTGCGATCACGCCAAAAAACCTTCCGCCGCTAAATCACTGTTCGGGATGAAAAGCTCTGTGAATTGAGCGTCTTAGAAGAACTGAATGGTCAAGAAAGCAGGCTCCGGAACCGGGCATTCGGCGCCAAAACAATCCTCAAGCGGAAAAGGTGTGGTCGATCTCGCCGACGCACGAGTGCGTTTAAGTACCCGTTCATCTCAGCCAAGCCAAAACCTAATTGAAGAGTTGGACCAAATTCGATCCTTGCTCGACCAAGGATTGTCCGCAGAAGCAAAAACACGTCTCGCTACACTTATCACCGCGGCTCGCAACAGTCCTTCGATTCTGGCCCTGGCCCGGTGCGCATTATCGACCGCGCTGGAAATGCAGGGGCAGTATCGCGAATCGTTAGCCGCGGTGGCGATGTACGAATCACCGGAATCCAGAGAGAAACTGGACCAACAAGCCGTGCAGTCGCTTAAAGTGCAGATTGGTCTTTCGTACAACTACAACGGTGATCATCCCAAAGCTATCTCAATCCTCAAGGGATCGCTACGCGAGTTTGAAAGTTCTCCGGAACAAAACGTTGGGCCCATTTACTCCGCGCTCGCGCGAGTTTATCGAAGCATCAGTGAATACCCGATCGCTCTTGATTACGCGCAACGCGCACTGGAGCATTTCCGGCAGTCAGGCGAATGGCGCGGCCTGGCCGAAGCTTATTTCGGCATTTCCCTCGCCCAGGTTCAGGAAGGCGACTACGAAACTGCACTTGAGAATTTGCAGCAAGCATTGAAGCTGGTCGGGGATCATCCAGCAAGCTACACCCTCGGCCGAATCTACTCGAACATGGCTGGTGTGTGCTGGTTCTTGAAACGGCCGCAGGAAGGAATTCGCTATCTCGAAAAGGGGATCGCCTATTACGAACGCACCGACCACAAAGCGACGGCCGCAGATGGTTATAACAATCTCGGCATCAACCTCATCCTGATTGGCCAGTGGGGCAAAGCTCAGGAGGCCCTACAGCGTGCACTTGAGTTGGCAACTGAAGCCGATGAATGCGCCGAAAAAGTGCCGATGATTTTGGATTCGCTAGGCGAACTGCTGATGCTGCGCGGTGAGTTGGACGATGCAAAGGATTACCTGCAGCGTGCGGTTGCGCTCGCAACCGATTATGGAAACAAGTGGTACGCGTGCCAGGCTTTTAGGACCCTCGCCCGTTGCTACCTGGCGATGGAAAATCACGCGAAAGCGCTGGCAAAGGCTCAGGAAGCATTAGCCCTGGCCGCTGCTATCGGTGATCGACAGGGCGCCGCGGATTCTCGTTTGATCCTCGCCGAGGCCCATCTCCGGAATGGCGAACCGGAAAAGTGTTCAGAAGAACTCGCCAAGCTTGAGGAAGAATCGAGCGAGTCAGGAACCGACCTGGGATTCGCGGGCGAGGCGCAACGTCTGTCGGGCATGCTGGCCATGTTAAAAGCGGATTTTTCTTCAGCGGCCCAACACTTCGGTAGCAGCGTTTCCATATTTGACATGCTTGGAGATCGTTATCGCGCGGCGCGCGCGCACAGCGAATTGGGGCGCGCCTATGCGGTGAGCCAGCCCAGTCGCGCCATTGAACATCTTTCCCGCGCTGTCAACGCTTTTCGCGAACTGGGAGCAAAACTGGATCAAGCGCGCGCTGAAGCAGCACTAGCAAACCTGGACCGCAGCACTCCCGAAAGAAATGAAGAACAGTCGGCGTTAACTCAATTACTCACGCTCCGTCTTGCTGAGGCCGTTACGTCTCGTGAACTGCTGCTGCGCGAGTTGGCGGCGATCATGCGCCAGGAAACCAGCGCCAAATGCGTCATGATTACAGAACCCGGCGAGCACAATGAACAACGGGTGGTTATCGCTCAGGGGTGCACGCCGGCCGAAAGCGCAAAGCTTGCAAGCCAAATGGACCAGAACGTGGACGAGGAGTCGCAAGCGGCGTTTGCCACGAAAAATGATGCCGTGTTGTTGCAGCTGCGTCCTTCCCATGCACAGCCGGCCACGCTTTATCTCTCGCCCCGCAGTCGCGCAAAACTACCGGGCGGTCTTTCCCTGGATCCTTTGATTCGCGTTGCAGAACTTGGCATGGATGTCTGCGCGCTACGCAGCGGTTCGCAAAAAGGTTCGCGCGTGCAGCAGCCAGCGGAACTAACCGGGGCTAGTCTTATGCCCGGCTTTATCCATTCCAGTCCAGCAATGACGAAGCTAGTCGAGGAAGTTCACAAGATCCGATCGTCTGACGTGACCGTGCTGGTAACCGGTGAATCGGGTACCGGCAAAGAGTTGGTAGCGCGCGCCATCCATGCGCTCTCCTCGCGCCGCTCGAAAGTTTTCGTTCCATTTAACTGCACAGCGGTGCCAAAAGAACTCTCGGAAGGCTACCTTTTTGGTTACCGGCGAGGCGCGTTTACAGGCGCGGTTACCGACTCAGCCGGCGTCATTCGCACGGCGGGAGGCGGTACACTTTTTCTCGACGAGATTGGCGATCTACCTCTGGACGTGCAGCCTAAGCTGCTGCGTTTTCTGCAGGAAGGCGAGATCCAACCCTTGGGAGAACAGCGGCCCATTAAGGTTGACGTACGTATCATCGCCGCCACCAACACCGATCTCGAAGAGATGGTGGCACAAGGCAAATTTCGCGAAGACCTGTATTACCGCCTTAATGTGATCCGGTTACGCGTGCCACCGTTGCGCGAACGCCGTTCGGAAATTCCCACTATCGTCAATTACTACATCAATCATTATTCGGCGAGATTCGGCCGTAAGAATATTCAAATGACGCCGCAGGCCGTAGACCTCCTGATGGTCAGCGATTGGCCGGGAAATGTGCGTCAACTTTGTAACGAGGTGCAACGCGTTGTGGCGCGCGCTGAAGACTCAGCAGTAATCACCCCCGATCAACTTTCTCCGGAGTTGAAGCGGACCTCTTCGCCAACCACACCGAGCGCATCCGTTTCTTCCTTGAGTTCGATGACCGGGACGACTTCGCAGAGCCTGACGCTGGCTGATGCCCTTGAGGAAGTTGAGCGACGAATGATTTCAGATGCCTTGCGCAAACACGGCGGCAACATTTCGCGGGCGGCTCGTGAACTGGGGCTGACGCGACGCGGACTCTATCTCAAACTCGAGCGCTACCAACTCAGCGCCAGTGCCTAACGGACGCTTTTACTTTACAGCCTCATGATTGACGAAGGCGTCGGTCTCTAAAAAAAGACCCTGTTTTATTTTTTGAACTTCAATTGACGGAAGTATTTCCGTCCGTAAGAATGAAATCCACAGACTTGAGTGTTGCGCGTAGGTACCGACGTGAGACATCGAGTTGAAAACGACGGCGCAATGCTGTGGGGTGATCCCCTCCGGCACTGCGCCGTTAGTTTTTCCGCCGTTACTTTTTCCGCCGTTACTTTTTCCTAACCGATCAGCCTTTATCCCGAAGACCCGACCGGCTGGCAGTGGTGGACGACCCACTCCCAAAGCGGGCGATTTGGGCAGTGTGGGCAGTGGATACTTTGTAACCACTGTATATCTCGTTACCAACTAAATCTCTCCTCCAACCAACCCTCAGATTCGCGGAAAGCTATAGCATTTCTGTGGCTTTTTTGAACCAATTAGCGATCCAGCCGATTTCTTGGATACCGCGTATCCAAATTTTGGACTTCTGACCCGCAGTCTAGCCTGCTACCTTACATTGCCCTTAAGTCTAATTATTCTTCAACTTGGAAGTCCCAAAAAGTAGTTCCAGGAAGTGGCACGAGTGTTGAAATAGAAAGGGCACCTCGGCAGGAAGAACTACTTGAAAAGGAACTACTAACATGTTGCGCAAAATCTCAGCTTATCTCAGCCTTATCAGCCTGGTGGCGGTAACCCTCGCCCCGGCGATATCGGCATCTGCGGCCCCCCGCAATGGCAATGAACTGCGCCACGTCGAAAAGAAGGCTGCCCCGGAATTCTCAAAAACCAACGGCTCAACTGCCACCGTTCGCGTGCTAATCCAAACCAAAGGCGCGCCGAACGCTAATCATGACAGTGCGTTGACTCGTGCACATGGCAGCAAGCGCGCGAGTTACGATGCATTGAACATGATCGTTGCTGACGTTCCACTGAACGAAGTTGCTGGTCTTGCCGCTCGCACCGACGTTGTCTATGTCGCTCCGGATCGACCGGTCAAAGCGCAGATGAATTTGACCAACGATACGACGGGCGTTACGCAAGTACAGTCTGACCTGCCAGGCGCGTCGGGCGTTAACGGCAAAGGGGTAGGCATTGCGATTCTCGACAGCGGCATCAGCGCGAATCATCCCGACTTCGTATCGAATAACCAGTCTCGTGTCATCGCGTCCGTCGATTTTAGCGGCAGCAAACGCAGCGGCGACGCTGATGGCCACGGAACCGGCGTAGCCGGCGTAGCAGCAGGGAGTGGCGCAACCTCCAGCGGTTATGCAGCAAACTACGCCGGTATAGCTCCTGGCGCCAACCTGATTGATGTTCGCGTTCTCGATGAGAATGGTGTTGGTCGCACCAGCAATGTTCTTGCCGCAATCAACTGGATGATCCAAAACCGCGCGCGCTATAACATCCGCGTTGCGAACCTGAGCTTGAGCATGCCGGTGCGCGAATCGTTCCACACCGATCCCCTTTGCAAGGCGGTTGAAGTCGCAGTCCGGTCGGGCATCGTAGTTGTCGCCAGCGCTGGCAATCTCGGCCGCACCGACGTTATCACCGGCTACAACACTGACGGCTCGGCGATTTACCAGATGGCCTACGGCACTGTTGGCAGCCCCGGCAACAGCCCCTACGTCATTACCGTAGGCGCCACCGACACTCACAACACAGTGCGCCGTTCGGACGACACCATTGCTTCGTTCTCTTCAAAAGGACCGACGCGCTTTGACCACCTCGTCAAGCCTGACATCGTTGCCCCCGGACGTCGCATCGTTGCCGCCATGTCGCAGGAAGTGAACACGACCCTCGCCAACGAATATCCAGCAAGAATAGTGCAGCCGGTTTCCTCAAGTGCCGCACGCAACGTTTACTTCAACTATTCCGGAACGTCGTTTTCGGCTCCGGTGATTGCCGGCACCGTGGCGCTGATGCTCGACGCCAATAAATCTCTCACCCCGTCGCTGATTAAAGCGATCCTCGTAAAGACTGCGCAGGCGTTACCGAACTCCGGAAGCAAGGCGCAGTCTTTGTTTTCTCAAGGTGCTGGCCTGGTTAACGCCGGCGCCGCCGTTAACTTCGCCCGCGCAGTTGTTCCCAACGCGGATCACCTGGTTGCCGGCAGCAACATCCTGCGAGGCAACACCACATTGAAGTCTTTTGCAGCGATGAATATCGGCGGCGAAAACGTGAAGTTGAGCAGCCGGGTTATTTACGCCGACGGCGTTCTCTTTAAGAATCAGCCAGTGCTGACCGATGGCATCATGCTTAGCGATGGCATCATGCTCAGCGACGGCATCATGCTCAGCGACGGCATCATCCTTGGCGACGGCATCATGCTTAGCGATGGCATCATGCTCAGCGATGGCATCATGTTGAGTGACGGCATCATGCTCAGCGATGGAGTATTGGTTGGTGATGCGGTAATGCACGGGGGCCGCGCAGTATTAAGTGACGGCATCATGTTAAGCGACGGCATCATGCTCAGCGACGGCATCATGCTCAGTGACGGCATCATGTTGAGCGACGGAATCATGCTCAGCGATGGCATCATGCTCAGCGATGGCATCATGCTCAGCGATGGCATCATGCTTAGCGACGGTATCATGTTGAGCGACGGCATCATGCTCAGCGATGGTCACCTCTCCAAAGACGGAATCATGCTCAGCGACGGCATCATGTTGAGCGACGGCATCATGCTTAGCGACGGAATCATGCTTAGCGACGGCATCATGCTTAGCGACGGCATCATGCTCAGCGACGGCATCATGCTCAGCGACGGCATCATGCTCAGCGACGGAATCATGCTCAGCGAGG
>DATAOU010000178.1:0-10110 GCA_036265575.1 Pyrinomonadaceae bacterium | reverse complement strand
GGCGAGTGCCGCCGCCGCGATTGCGAGCGAACTTGTGAAGAGTGTGACTAAAGCGGATGTCAGGGTGTAATTATTGAGGTAACTAAGACCAAGGAGCCGCAAAAAAAAGTAGACCACAGCCCCCGCCATGAATTGACCGGGTTGCTTGGCCGCATATTGTCGGCCGTTGTACATGAACGTGTCGCCGAACGGCCTGCCGTCTTCGTAGTAGTAAACCTTGATCTTGAATTGCGGAGTTTCCGAACCTTCAAGTGAGAATTGCCTGCGCTCAACCATCGCTTCGATGCCGGCCTGCTGCAGATTGAAGGCGCTGAGATTTGCCGAGTTAATGGCGACGCCACACACACTCCACACGAACAGAAACAATGAGAGCTCAACCAATGGAAGGCGACGAGTTTTTTCCAAGCGACGTGATGCACCGCGTGACTCCGGACCGTTGAGTATTGATCCCTGTTCGCTCATCTTCTGCCGGCAAAATTTTTCCGCGCCACTTCGTACACTGCAAGCGTCGCTTGGGCCGTTCGCTTCCAGGAAAACTTTTCTGTTTGCAGCAGGCCTGCGCTTACCAAATGCTGACGCAGCTCATCATCGGTTGTCACTCGAGTTATCGCTTCGACGAGTTGCTCGCTGCTCAGCGGATCAAAAAACTGCGCCGCGTTACCGAGCGTTTCAATCAACGCCGGGATGCTGCTGGCGATGACTGGCGCACCACACGCCATCGCTTCGAGTGGCGGCAGGCCGAAGCCTTCATAGATTGACGGATAAACAAAGGCGCGGCACGACGAATACAGCCCGCGTAGATCGTCGTCATGCAAATAGTCGGTCAATAGAATGCGACTCCGTACCGGCGACTCTGCCACTGCTTTAAGTAGTGGTCCACTTAACCAGCCGTGCCCCCCGGCGATTACCAACTGCAGATCGCTGCCAGCTGGAACCTGTGTTAGCGCTTCGAAAGCCGAGATGAGAAGAAGCAGATTCTTACGCGGCTCGAGCGTGCCCACCGCCAGCAGGAAATTGTCTCGAACGCCAAGCCGTCGTCTAACTGCGGCTGCTTCGGCTGGAGCTGTTGGCCGAAACGACGCGCGCGCAGCTTCAGCGACAGCAAAGACCTTATCGCGCGAAATCTTGAGGCGCTCACAAACTTCAGCGCCAACGCTTTTAGTGGGGACGATAATCGCATCCGCTACACGTGCCATCAACGGCAACCGCCGGCTTCCGCGCCTCACGCTTCGCTTTTGATGTGTCTGGGGATGAAGCTGAAGCGATAGGTCATGAATGGTGAGAACTGTCGCACAGCGTCGCCACAACGGCACGTCATAGTTGGTGCCATGGAAAAGTTCAATTCTGTTTCGGCGTACGTATCGTGGCAAGCCGTTCGACCACCAGTGGCGAGCCAGCGGACCAACCAGTACGCGCTCCAGTTTGAGGTTTTTGGGAAGCTCGCTTCCCGCATTCCCATCGAGCTCTATCTTTGGGTAACTTGACGGATAAACCAGCTCGAATTCGTGCGCTTGATCCGATTCTGCCAAAGCCATCGCAAGTTCAAAGGTGTAATGTCCAACGCCCGTTTTAGGCGTTGTAAGAGGGAGACCATCCAAGGCAATAGACATGTCTTTTTGAGCTCGGCGAGCCGGCCTTGCAACCTGTTGGCTAGTTCTTACTTCCCAGTTAGGCATTAACGTCAATATGGCTTTATTGACGTCACTTAGTATCGCGAGTTAGACTTTGTCCCTTGTCGGTGCGTCTAAACTTTTGGTGCAGACGGCCCCTCGTTTTCGAGGCATTTCCTCAGAAGTCAAAATTACGCTTGGAGCAATAAGATGAAATTCGCCGTAGCTTTATTAATCACAGCCTTTGCTGCCTTGACCGTCTGGGGGCAATCACCGCCGACATTGCGTATAGTAACCGAGATTCCGAATCTGCCTTCCGATCTTTACTACGGGACAACCAAAGTTAAACCGCTGCGCTTGCGTCCGGGCACGACTACGCCGATCACAATTAATGACTCTGACTTTTTCGTCAACCAGCAATACGTTGATTTTCTGGGCCGCTTCCCCGATCAGGACGGTCTGAATTATTGGCAGAGTAATATTACGGCTTGTGGAAGCAACCCAAGCTGTATTGATTTTCAGCGAACAAATACGTCTGGCGCCTTCTTCCTGTCGATCGAATTTCAGGAGACAGGATATCTCGTCTACCGTATGTACAAAGCTGCTTACGGCGATGCCGACGGTTCGGCGATTATCAATAATACCCCTACCGCTATCAAAGTTCCGGTAATCCGCCGTCAGGAGTTCTTGCCTGACATGAATCAGGTACGCAATGGCGTGCAAGTAGGTATCGGCAATTGGGCACAGCAGCTGGAAGCAAATAAGACCGCCTATGCTACTGATTTTGTGCAGCGTGCTCGTTTCACTAGTGCCTATCCCACCTCGCTGTCACCGTCAGCTTTCGTAACTCAACTCTTCGCGGCCGCCGGAGTTACGCCATCAGCACAGGAACAGCAGGACGCAGTCAACGAATTTGGCGGCGCTGGTAATACAGCCGACGCGGCGGCACGCGGTCGCGCTCTGCGTCGCGTGGCAGAAAACAACACGCTCAAGACAAATGAAAACAATCGCGCCTTTGTGTTAATGCAGTACTTTGGGTACTTGCGACGCAACGTAGACGAGGGTCCCGACAATGACTTTAGCGGCTGGAAGTTCTGGCTTGATAAATTAAATGCGCACGGCGGCGACTTCCATTCGGCCGAAATGGTGAAGGCGTTTATCGTGTCAGGCGAGTACTTGAACCGCTTCTAAAGTAGATAGGCTTCGCTAACAAGAAAGGCTGGATTCAATTTGAATCCAGCCTTTCTTTTTTTGGCACGAATAGTATTGGGCCAGGTAAATACCGGAACGTCATCACGGGGCGAAGCGAGTGCGGTATTCAATCGACGACAGGAAAGCCAAGACCATTTGGGCGGTGACGAAGTTTCCTTGGTGTTCTTCCAGTTTGTCTAACCAAAACTTCCAACCACTATGGTCCGAATCGGGCGCATCGTTGGGATTGCGTCGCAGGTAACCAAAATACTGCATCAACACAAACGCTCGATTCCTTTCGTTTACCTTTAGTGTGTTGTTCTCTGCTACCCGCCGCAAAGCACGAGAGCGAGCCGCCGCGTCGGCAGTGGTACCAGCGCCGCCAAATTCATTTACTGCGTCTTGCTGGTCCTGAGCGGAGGGTGTAACTCCCGCCGCCGCGAATAACTGGTTTACGAAAGCTGTTGGTGTCAGCGAGGTTGGATAGGCGGTTGTGAAGCGCGGTCGCTGCACGAACGCCAGCATGAATGCCTGTTTGTTGCTTTCAAGTTGCTGCGCCCAGTTGCCGATGCCTACCTGCACGCCTGCGGCAATTTGTGCACTATCTGGAAGAAACTCATTAAACCGCACCATGGGCACCGCGATGGCTGTAGGAATGCCATTGATCACTGCTGAACCTGGGGCATCTCCATAGGCGGCTTTGTAAGTGCGGTACACCAGGTAGCCGGTTTCCTGAAATTCAATTGACAAGAAGAACGCCGCCGACGCATTGACCTTCTCATTAGCCTTCTCATTGGCGCCGCAAGGTAGAGTGCCACTGCACGTATTTATCTTGTTGGCCCAGAAGTTCAGTCCATCGCTATCCGGTTCGCGATTGAGAAAATCCATGTAATGCTGGCGGACGAAGAATAGTTGGTCAGAATTATCCAGCGGATTCCCTGCCGGCGGCGTCGAATCATTGGCATTGATTGTGATCGTGGATGTGCTTATTCCACCAAGCGTCGTGCCCGATGGGTTCGTCAGTGAAACACTGAACGACTCAGCCGCCTCCTGATAGGCGTCATTTACCACCAACACAGAAAAGGTCCGGCTCGTCACGCCTGGCGCAAAGGTCAAGGTGCCGGTGCCAGCCATGTAATCGCCTTTTTGCGTGGCCTGACCATCAATCGTCTGAAAGTCGACCGAAGCCGGTGTGGATGTGTCGCCGCTACGATTTACAGTTATGGTCACGGAACCATCATCTTCATTTACCGAGTATTGTGCAGCCGAAAATGCAACACTGCTGCTGGCTGAGAGCGAACGCGGCGTGAAGCTGACTGTCTGCGCATTCGTCAAACTGATCGGCGTTTGTTCAGAGGTGTGCGAAGGAATAACGTAAGCATCCGGTTCGCCACCGCCAATTCCCACGACCGGGAAAAGATTGGTGTTTCCATTGCCATAACGTGTGACGATCGTGCCGTCGCTTCGAAGTTCGATCTCGAAACTGACTGTCGGCTGGCCCGCGGGACTCGAACCATCACCGAAGATCTCACCCTGCCAACGAAAGATGATGCGCGAGGCGTCAGGTATTACCACGTAGACGTCGTCGCCAGCGTGACCGTCCGTTCTGAGATCATCCCACAAACCGGAAATCATCTTGAATTGACCCAAACCAACGGCCGAGCTCGGTACGTCATCAGCATCCCCACTGGAGCGAGTGGGCGGCGCCTGAAAGTAAAGATTGCCGTTCGTCGAGATGTTTACACTCGGGAAACTCTCGCCAAAGAATGGGAATGAAAACGGCAGCGCGTAATTTAGTTTTAGCTTGTCATCACCGACCAGGCCCAATGCAGTTCCACCAGTCGAAAGCGCGGACGCGCTGGCTAGTTGGATAACGTAGGGATCGCCCAGAACCGGATTAATCGATATCGGGAAGGAGGCTGGTGTGCCTTCGTTACCGACATTATCAAACTCGCGCAGCGTTAGCGTTCCACTTGTGTGCCGGTAGGGAATCTTGAGATCAACGCTCTGCGTCGTGCCTGACGCTGTCGGAATGATGTTCTTTAATGGCGTGATAGCGCCGCTGGTTCCATCTGTAAAGCTTATGGTGTAGAGCGAAGCCTGGCCGGCTGCGCCATCATCGCCCGAAGCATTCCAGCCAATATTAAATGCGCGGCCGTTCTGCGAGTTGATGTGAAAATTCGTGACTGTGCCGGGCGCGGTGACGTCACCCTCGGTTACCGCCACGAAACTATTGCCAACGTTTAGCCGCCTGCCGGTGAACGTGAGTCCCGCCAGCGCCGCATCAAGATCTCCGTTATAAAGAAGCAAGCTTCGCAATTGTTGCACTGTTAGATTCGGATTGGCGGCCAGCAGCAGGGCCGCAGCGCCGGCAACATGAGGCGACGCCATCGAGGTGCCGCTGACGCTTTGATAATTGTTACCGGGTGTTGTGCTGAGAATGGCAGTGCCCGGCGCACCGAGCGGCACGGTGTTCGGCCCGTAATGCGAAAACGTCGAGAGATTGTCAGCCGAATCGGTCGCTGCCACGCCGATAACATTTGCCACATCATAATTGGAAGGAAAGTGGCCGACGATATCGTTATTAGGCTCGGGGTCGTCCGGCGCGTTACCGGCTGCCGCGACAAAGAGAATGCCTGATTGATTTGCACTCTTGATGGCATCAAGAAACGACTGATCGAACCCGCCCCCGCCGTAACTGTTGTTTAGCACGCGGACGTTCGCGCCTTTCGCATGGCCCGAGCTGTCCCACAAATCCTTCATCAACTTGGCATAGTTCACGGCCCGGATCGCGTTGGCAGTATCTCCGCTCGATCCATTAATGAATCTTAACGACATCAATCGCACGTTCCAGTTGACGCCGACTACGCCAATGCCGTTGTTGCCAACCGCACCGATGGTTCCGGCAACGTGCGTAGCGTGAAATTCGCCGGGAATAGTTCCCGAGTTAGCAGCGAAGTTGTAGCCATTCACATCGTCCACGAACCCGTTTCCATCATTGTCGATTCCGTCTCCCGGAGTCTCCCCCGGATTAACCCAAATGTTGGCGGCGAGGTCCAGGTGTGTCTTATCGATACCTTCGTCGATCACACCAACTACAATTGCTGAACTGCCCTGCGTAATGCTCCACGCCGCTGGTGCCCCAATTTTGTTAAGTCCGTAAAGCTCGTTGCTGGTGAACCTAGGATCGTTTGGCGTCAAATCCGGGTGGAGCAGATAATTCGGTTCCGCATAAAGAACGTCAGCCTGCTTGTTAAGGGCCTCGATCGCGTCGAGCGTTCGTTCCGGCGCCATGTGTGCGAGTCGCAAACCGGGAACGGTATCCGCCCCTTCAAAGCGCTCAATGCGAACGGGCACGTTATGCGAATTCACGGCCAGCGTCATCTCGGTCGCTGCCCTTTTGGCCGCGCCTTCGCTTCTGTATCGCACCAGCGCTTCACCAGGAACAAAAGCAGGCTTGCTTCGCTTCTGCGACGCTTCAGGCATTCCCTGTTGTTGGGTGGCTTTTGAGGAACGTGGTCCGCTTGCGAGGACTAGGGCGACAGCAAGTACGAAAAGCGTTATGAGAGATACACGGGCGCGGACTGAGATTTTGCGAGAGGGCCGAGCAGACATCAGGGGAATCTCCTAAAACTTATTTTTTGCAGTATGAAGTCGATTTTTCGGAGTCGGAATCCAGAGCGTGGAACCCTGGTTGACTACCAAAGACGATCGTCGCTACCAGGGGCAGCAGTTCTAATTACGTCGTTGCCAAATATACCGCAGTTCGATTCGGGTTCACAGGTCAGAGCGCTACGACTACCACATTTTGTTTCAACGGACACCGCAGAACTGCTGTACGGGCCCGCTTCCGGCAATCAGCGTCTGTTAGTTGGGTTAATTAGTGAAAACGTTGCCCGATTTGTTCCGTCCCGAAGGTGCCGATGCCATTGAGCCGGAAACTGAAAACCAACCGGTTTTCCTGCCGCACCCCGACGTTGAAGGTGTAGTTCTGCGCGGTTATCGCGCAGCAGTCCCAACTGTAACCGACGGTCACCGTCGAGCTCACGAGGGAGCGATGCTGACCGGGATGCACCTGGAAGTCGAAAAAGAAGGAGGCGCCGCCGAACAACCCGCGTTCACGATCGCCGAGAAAGACTGAGGGACTCCATTGCGAGCCGCGCAAGGTGCCGGGCTCTTTGCCGCGCGCATCGGCAAACTGGGCCAGACTCGGAACTAATTCAACCGCACGCGTGTAGTAAAAACTTTGAAAGACTTGCACCAGCGAGCGGTTGATGCCGAACGACGCCGAAAGGGCCCGCAGGCCACCGCCACGCGTATCAAGGTCAGTACGCAAATCCATAAACAAGTCTGCGCTCGGCCGATAACGTGCTTCGACGTTCAATGGCGAAAAGCGCCGCGGCACGCCGCCATAACTGAACCCGGAGAACATGTTGATTGGATAAAACTGATTGCGCTGGCCGGGCACGAGGGCGCCGCCAAAGTAGGGGTCGAAGAAATATTTTCCGCGCACGGTGATCGTCAACGCTTCATAAGGTTGGCTGGCCAGCGATTCCGATTTCGCCGTGGTTACGGGCGCCGCGGTATTCTTGCCCTTGCCGGTAACATTCTCGGTTGAACGCTGAGTAAAGAAGCGGTTCGAGATTCCAAACTCGATCTCGTTGGTGTCCGCGACCGCGTCGATGTAATCAAAACGGATGACGCGGTCGAAGTCATTCACTCCGGAAATTCTTCGGTAAATTAGGTACGGTTCAATCACATGACGAAACCAAAATGATCCACCGCGTTGAAAGTCTTTCGCCAGCGCGGGCGGTCTGACATCCAACTCGAACTCGCCATAACTTCGCGTGATGTTTTGGGCGAGTATCGCGCGATTTGTCGGGTCGATCGAATTCGAATAAAAGGTAGCGCGTGCACCCGCAGTCGCCGTTACCGATATGCCATAAAAGTAAAGCGGAATTTGCACCCGCGGATGAAAATCCAGTCGCTGCACGATTGACGGCGAGATTATGGGATCGCCGCCCGCTGCAAGCCGAAACGCAATCAAGTCATCCGTCGTTTCCTTGCGACTAACACCTTCCGCGCCGGCTTCGTAGGAAAAGTAAACAGGCAGTTTCTTAATAAAGTCGAGCGGCGTAGCGCGCTTTTCAAACGTGATGCTGGGCAATTCGCGTATGCGAATGCGCGCGTTCGCCAGGTTGGTTACCTGCGAGCGTGCCAGAAAATTAAAACTGTAGGCGTTGTAGTCTTTGTTAACGAAAACCTGCGAGCGCTCTTCGGGTGAGATTGCCTGCTGGATGCTGTCGGAAAACACCTGCCGAAAATCGAGATTGGAAGTAATGTTCACGTCGGCAGCAGCAATGAAACCGTTGGGAAAATAATGAACGCCATCGACGTAGAAACTCGATCCGCCTTGATCGGGATGAGCGGCATCGGCCTTTGGGCCCAGCACACGGTCCTTTACGAAATAAAATCCGGCATTAAAGTATGAACGCGAATTCGCGCGCGTGCGCAGATCCGCGCCCACGCCATAACCGCGTTTGGTGTAGATGTCATTACGCACCGTCACATCGGCGGACCTGCCCAACGTTTGGTAGTAAGCGTTGGAAAGGCGAAAGCCTTTGGGGCCGGAACCACTGAACGTCGGCGTCAGGAACCCCGAAGCGCGATCGCGCGCCTTGAGTGAAACCGAAGCATATGGCAGATAAAAAATCGGGACCTTCTTGACGCGCAGGTTCGGCGAATACAAACGTACGCGATCGCCGGTTTTGATCTTTATTTTGGCGGCATGAAAGCTCCACTTGGGAACGTCTTCATCGCAGGCAGTGACCTGCACATTCGTCGCGATGATCGTGTCTAGACTCACTCGCTCAACGCGATCGGCAGTGAAATAGATACGCGTGCCATCCTGCGTTTGATTGGTGTAGCCGGTGGAATCGATAAACGATCCGGTCTTACTTTTGTAATTCCATTCCGCGCGCGAACCGGTGATGCGTTGCAGGTCGCCTTGATCGAAAACGACGTTTCCTTCTGCGATTACTTTGTTGGTGGCTTCATAGACCGTCAGTTTGTCGGCCTGCAGGCGGAATGTGCCGATGCGCGCATCGACGTTACCTTCATAAACAAACACGCGCGCATCTTTTGGTCCGGAAACTGTTTGCGAGCCGGCATCCACTTTTAGCAGATCGGTCGGCTCGCCAATCTCCCCCTGGGTAACGGTGCGTCGCGGCTTGACCGGCTGATCCTGAGTTATCGGATTGACGTTGGGCGTGTCGGTCATCGGGTTGATCACCTTCCGATCGACTGGATTTGTTTGCTGGGCCCACGCCGAGCATGAGGCGACGCTCAGGAAAGCAATCGAGACCCAAAAGCGAACGAGGGTCGACACAACACTTGAACGAAAAGGCAAGGGCAAAAAATAGCTCCGGAGAATAATCGGCGAGCACACAGTCAGGAGAGAGCGCGCCAGGTTTTTATAAAACGGGAGCGATGCTAACACGAATCAGTGGGCAATGAGCAGCGCCTCTGCCGTCTTCCGTGCGGTAAGGCTCAGCTGACGGATGACCTCGGCTCAGGTGA
Organism: Pyrinomonadaceae bacterium; assembly: GCA_036265575.1. Classification (GTDB taxonomy): domain Bacteria; phylum Acidobacteriota; class Blastocatellia; order Pyrinomonadales; family Pyrinomonadaceae; genus PSRF01. Next base: position 730 of record DATAOU010000178.1, on the reverse strand, counting down.
GCCTGCGCGAAATCGCTCAAGCAGTTCAGAGTACAACCTTCAGGTTGCTGAATCATAAGGACTCAAGCTGGAGCTTGTACTCTGAACTTCAAATCCCTTGCCTCATTAGCTTAGGCCGAGCCTCAAAAGTCGGTGAAGACTTTCGGAACGGCGTAGCCTTTCCGCGCGGAAGGCGGCAAAGCCGCGTGGCCACTGCTATCATGCCTCGCGTGTCAGGACACCTTAATTTAATGATCGTCGCCGGCGAAGCGTCGGGCGATGCGCATGCTGCCGCGCTCGTAACTGCGCTGCGTAATGCTGCGCCGGAAGACGGGCTCGATTTTTTTGGCGCGACTGGTCCACTGATGCGAGCCGCTGGGGTTGAATCTGTGGTCAACACTGATACGCTTTCCATTCTCGGGTTGGTCGAGATTGGCTCGGCGTTGCCTAAGTTCTGGAACGCTTTCAAACTCCTCAAACGAGCAGCGCTTGACCGGAAACCTGACGCGGTAATCCTGGTTGACTGGCCAGACTTTAATTTGAAACTCGCGCGCGCTCTACACCGCCGTGGCCTCAAAATCATTTATTACATTAGTCCGCAGCTTTGGGCCTGGCGCGGTTATCGCGCACGCAGCATTGAACAAAACGTTGACCTGCTGTTGTCGATTCTGCCTTTTGAACAAGATTGGTACGCCGATCGTGGCATTGATCAGGTAGCGTACGTGGGCCATCCGCTGGCCGGTGAAGTTCG
>DATAOU010000177.1:0-3271 GCA_036265575.1 Pyrinomonadaceae bacterium | reverse complement strand
AAATGGTGGCCGGAAAACGGGTCGTGGTTGTGGACGACTCGATCGTGCGGGGGACGACCGCGCGAGCGCGTGTAGTGACCTTGCGCGAAGCTGGTGCCAAAGAAGTGCACATGCGCGTAAGCTGTCCGCCGCACCGGTTTGCTTGTCACTACGGCATCGATTTTCCGGATCCAGAAAAATTGATTGCGAACCAAATGTCGATGGAAGACATCTGTAAATATCTTGGTGTTGACAGCCTCGGTTACCTCGATGTGGAAGGCATGGTGCGGGCGACCGGAAGGCCGATGAATAGCTTTTGCTTGGCCTGTTTCAACGGCGATTATCCCCTGCCCGTCGATCCTGCGCTGGACAAATTTATCATGGAAAAACGCGAGCAGCGCGCCAAAGCGCTCGCGGATCAGGAAGCGCATCCGACCTTGTTCACAGATTTGAAATGATTTCTTCATGCGTGTCATCCTGAGCGGAGCGAAGGACCTCACCTACAACATTTGGATCACACGTATTTGGAAGTGTGATCAACGGAGCCGGTGCGGGGTCCCTCATCGTCTCCGCGACTCGGGATGACCGCGCGAAAGAAGGCCTACACTCGCGCTGGCGTTGATGTCGATCTTGGCAATCGACTCAAAGGACAAATTCAATCACTCGTTAGGCAAACGCACGGGCCGCAAGTGTTGAGTAAGATTGGCGGTTTCGGCGGCTTGTTTCGAGCGACCTTCTCCGGAATGCGCGAGCCGGTTTTGGTTGCAAGCATTGATTCCGTCGGAACGAAAGTAAAAATCGCGTTTGCTCTGAACAAGCATAACACCGTCGGCGCCGACCTGGTGAACCACTGTGTGAATGACATCGCAGTCTTGGGCGCCCGTCCACTTTTCTTCCTGGATTACATTGGCTGCGGGAAACTCGAAGCCCGTGTGTTCCGACAGTTGCTGTGGGGCCTTTCGCGCGCCTGTCGATCTACGGGCTGTGCTCTTCTCGGCGGTGAAACAGCGCAGCTGCCCGGAATTTATCGCGAGGGAGAATACGATCTCGCCGGCTGCATTATTGGTGTCGTGGACCGCGGGAATATCATCGACGGCAGGAAAATTCGCGCTGGCGATGTGATTCTCGGCTTGGAGTCGAATGGCCTGCATACTAACGGCTACTCGCTGGCACGAGAAATTCTGTTCCGCAAAATGTCGCTCAAAGTTACTTCGCGCCTGCCCGGTTCGGCGAAAACCGTCGGCCAGGAATTACTGCGTGTGCACAAAAACTATCAGCCGCTTCTGGGAAAACTTCCAAGCGGCATGATTAAGGGTCTGGCTCATATCACAGGCGGCGGTCTCGTTGATAATCTGCCGCGAATTTTGCCTGCAAATTGCGACGCGGTAATTGAAACGAAAAGCTGGCGTGCGCCCCGCATCTTTCAAATCTTGCAGCAAAACGGAAATATCGAGCTCCACGAGATGTATCAGGTTTTCAATATGGGTATCGGAATGACGGCCGTGGTTTCCGAACGCGATGCTCGACGCGCAATGCTAACGTTAAAAGCAAAACGAATCGGCCAAATCGGACGCGGAAGTGGCAGGGTGCGTTTGAACTTCTGACAAAAGTCGAGCGAAGTGTCATAGAGAAGGAGGGCTTGCGCAGCCGTCGAAATCCAAAGTGAGGCTTGGAAAGCTGTCACGCGTTGGCGCGCGCTAGCCAGGTAGGTGCGGCGACGCAGCATTGGTCGCGTTGGCTGCTTCAACTACGGGCGTCGACGTCGGCATCGCGGTTTTGCCTGCACGCATCACCCGCTGCAGACCCGCGCGGTGCGCAGCAAGATCGACAAGTTCTGCTACCCGTGACTTGAGCAAACGCGCGCGCGTCCAGAGACACACTAGAAAGAGCAGGTACGGAACAAGGACCCAAAGGTCGACGTGCGAAATATTCAGCTGGCGATAGATCAACAAACTTAAGGCAATGAGATTGAAAATAATGGTCGTCGTGACAAACCGGCTGCGAAGCCGAACACGGGTCAAACACTTACCGCCGCCGTGATACTCGGTGACGGTCTGAAGCGCGATGCTCCACCAAAAATTCCCGTAGATTTGAATGTCCCACTCGTTCCACCCACTGTCAGTGGAATAGCGCCAGCCTTCTTCATCCAGCAGCTCGAAGATCGCGCCGAGCAAATAATGGCGGTCCCTACCCTGTTCGCTCCAAAAGACTCGGCGACTTAGACTGCTCGCAAAACGGCTGCGCTCCGGTAGATGTTCGTGTGCCCGAATCACGCTTGCGGGTGTGCGCTTGAAATGCAGCCAGGTGAAATAACGGGAGAATCCGCGCACGAGTGGTTGGACAAAGGCTAGAAACATGACAAGCAGCCGTGCGCCCGCCGTATCGAATTTCGGCTCAATAGAAGCTCGCACCATGTAGGAAAGCGCGACGCATAGCGTGCCGCCAAGCATGAGGTACGGAACAATGCGCAACGCCGGGAGAAAAATCCCAAGACCGAACAGGAAAATTGTCAGGGCAAACCACTCAATACTGCTCAGGTACGCGGCCACGTCTGACTGAGGTGCGGGATAAATCGATTGAAAAAAACCTTCACCGAACATTCCGTGATAGATCACCGGCCGATTAACGAACCAGCTGAACCGTGGCGTTCCGTAGATCTGCCCGCGCCATTTTGCGGTGCCTGTTGGTCCGAAAAAGATCAAATGTTTAAAGCGCAGAAGTGACTCTGCTTCGCCATAGCCGTCCTGCTGTCTCAAAAAAGCGCGAAGGGTAAAACGTCGATAGTGCCAGACGATCGCAGTTGGACTGAAAGCAATGACCCAACCAGCCTGCTGAATTCGCCAGCAAAAATCCACGTCATCGCCTGCTTTGCGATATTCCGTGTCAAAGCCGCCCACGCCTTCGAACGCCCAGCTGTAGAAGGCCATGTTACAACCGGGAATGTGCTCGGCGACTACGTCAGTAAGTAACACATGGCTCGGTCCACCTGGAGCCGCTGCAACACAGGCCTGAATCCAATTTTTGGCTGGCGGCGTGACATTCGGTCCGCCGACTCCAGCGTAATTACCGCTAACAAGAGTGCCAATGAGATAATACAGCCAATCCGGATCAACCATGCAGTCAGAATCGGTGTAGGCGAATACTTCACCCTTGGCAGCGGCGGCGCCCGTATTGCGGGCGTGACTCAAACCTTGATTGCTTTGAGGAATGTAGCGCACCCATGGGAACTGCGCTGCGATATAAGATGTATCATCGGTCGATCCGTCATCGACCAAGATCACCTCATACTCGG
>DATAOU010000176.1:0-7632 GCA_036265575.1 Pyrinomonadaceae bacterium | reverse complement strand
AGGACTAACGGATATTCCTGGCCCAGCTCGCTTTTCACTTTCTCAAGGGCCGCGCGCATCGCCTGCGCGTTCTCTTCTTTACTAAAATCGGTAAACGGTTCGTTACGAAATTCGGTAGACATGGTCAGCTCCAATTAATTTTTTTTGAAATAGTAACACCAGTGAGCGGTGAGCCGTGAGCAGCGGCAGTAAGCGGTAAGCCGGACACACTTACCCCTTTGGGTTACTGCTCACGGCTTACCGCTCACTGCTAACTCCATCTCCCTGCTTTTTGCAGTTTCCTAATCTTCCGCTTGACGAGTTCTCGCTTAATTGAACTCATCTTGTCGAGAAAGACGATGCCGTCGCAGTGATCAGTTTCATGAAGCATGCAGCGCGCGGTTAGTTCCTCGCCGTCGATTTCAAACTCATTTCCGTTGATGTCATGCGCACGCACAATTGCGCGCAGACTGCGCTCCACCGGGGTGAAAATTCCGGGAAACGACAAGCAGCCTTCTTCGCCGTTCTGATTTCCTTCGACGTTCAAGACTTCCGGATTGATCATCACGACGCGCTGATCCGGATCCTTGCCTCCGGAACAGTCCATCACGAACAAACGCTTGGCAACGCCGACCTGTACTGCGGCCAGGCCAACACCCGGGGCGGAATACATGGTCTCGAACATGTCGCCGACGAGAGTCTTTAACTCGTCATTAAACTCTGTAACCGGATCGCCTGGCGCGTCGAGCACCGGGTGCGGCCACTTCACAATTTCCATCAATGCCATACTCTTAAATTGGTTCCCCTGTTGAAAGATTTCAGTCGGTCCGTTGTCGAGTTTACGATCGACAACTAATAGCCGCGCAACTGCTCGCGATAACCTTCGAAGTTGTGCTTCATCTCGCCCAAACTGTCGCCGCCGAATTTTTCCCGCAGGGCGCCGACAATGGTTAACGCCACCATCGCTTCGCCAATCACTCCCGCCGCCGGCACCGCAGTGATGTCAGAACGTTCGAACCCGGCGGGCTCGTCCTGCTTAGTATCAATATCGACTGAGCGCAGCGGACGTCGCAAAGTCGAAAGCGGTTTCATGTGACCGCGGATTCTGATTTCCTCCCCGTTTGAGACGCCGCCTTCCAGCCCGCCGGCGCGATTTGTTTCGCGAATAAATTCTTTCGTCTCGTCGTTGTAAGCGATTTCATCGTGAACTTCAGAACCGGGCAGTCCGCTCGCTTCTTGTCCGGCGCCGATGGCGACAGCTTTCACTGCAGGAATGGACATAACAGCCTGGGCCAAGCGGCCGTCGAGTTTTAGATCCCAGGCCGTGTGGGAACCGAGCCCGGGAACAACCCCGCGTGTGATCACTTCAAAAATGCCGCCTAACGTATCGCCGCTTTCGCGTTTCTGATCGATCAACTCAATCATGCGTTGCTGTGCTGCAGCGTCAGAGCAGCGTAACGGCGCGTCATCAGGAATTGCGGCAATGGCATCCCAGCCCAACTCCAAAGGCTTTTCCGGAATGCCGCCGAGTTGGATCACATGACTCAGAATTTCAATGCCGAATACAGCAAGCAGTTGTTTCGCGATCGCGCCGCTAGCGACGCGCGCCGCAGTCTCCCTGGCCGATGCGCGTTCCAGGACATTTCGCAAATCTCGCGCGGCAAACTTTTGACCACCCGCAAGATCGGCATGGCCCGGCCGCGGCCGTTTAAGCGCTCGCGATTTATTCGGATCGACTTCGCGCGACTCGGGTGACATCACCTCAGTCCAGTTGGCCCAGTCTTTGTTTTCAATCAAGAGCGCAATTGGCGAACCCAGCGTTAAGCCATTACGCACCCCACTTAGGATTTCGACCTCGTCCTGCTCGATCTTCATGCGACCGCCGCGGCCGTAGCCCCATTGCCTCCGTTTTAACTCGCGATTGATCGCCGGCACGGCAACGGGCATACCGGCGGGCAGACCTTCGACGATCGCGACAAGTGCGCGTCCATGTGATTCGCCTGCGGTCGTAAATCTGAACATTGGTTGCTGGTTCGGTGCGTTGTCAGTTGTCCGTGGTCAGTAGTCACTCAACCGAGGAAGGCCGCACCCGACGACTGACTACGGACAACGGACCACTGACTGCTGACCTCACAAATACTCTTCGGAAAAAATATTACCGCGGCCGAGTATACCCGCTGGATCAAACGTGAGTTTCAGCGCCGCCATCTCGCGCAAATTTTGCTCGCTGTAAAAAAGTCGCAGGTAGTCGCGCTTTAGTTTTCCAATCCCATGTTCGGCTGATAGCGTCCCACCCACGGCAGCGGCACGCTTGAGAAACTGCAAATAGATTTCGCGCGCCTGGATCGCTTCATCATCGTTACGCGGCAGAATATTTACATGCACATGATTGTCGCCGATGTGTCCAAAGATCGTGTAGCGCAGACCGCTCGGATTGAGCGTCTCCTGATAAAAACGCAGCATGCCCGAGAATGCTGAGTCAGGTACCGACATATCGGTCGAAACTTTGCGTTGATTGTGCCGCGCAAACCATTCGTTCATCAGAACCGGGAGCGCATGACGAAACTCGCGCAAACCTGCCTGGTCGGCTTCGCCAGTCGCGAACCATGATTTATCAGCCAATGCATTATGTTGTTCCAGCAACCCGAGCCATTCGCTCATCAGTGATTCATCGGTTGCCGAGGTTGTTTCTTGTTCAAAGAAAATGGCGCCTACTGCATCTGCCGGAATCGCTTCATATTTCTGACGCAGGAAATTGAGCGACTCGCTGTCGAAATACTCCAATGCACGCGCATCGAGGTTGGTCGACGCGTCTTCTGGTCCAGTTAATTGAGGTCTCGCTTGACGGTCAGTCACCTCCAACGCTTTGTCCATCAAGGCCGCCAGTTGCGTAGCCGAGCCAGGCAATTTTCTGTTTGTTAAGGAACGATTGCGCGCTGACTGAACAAAAGCGAGCAAATCCTCTTCGTTGCTGAAAAAAACTACGCCGCTTAACAGCGCTTCCGGTTTTGGTAGAAGTGCAACTTCAATTTCGACTACGACGCCGAGCGTGCCTTCACTGCCGATGAACAAGTCAACCAGATCCATTTCCGGCGCGATGTAATAGCCTGCGGCATGCTTGCGCGTGTGCGGCATCTGATAGGCCGGCAAGAGCGCTGCGATTGTCCGCCCCGTTGGCAGGGGAATCTTTATTTCTCCCGAAGGGGAGGCGCGCAGCTCGCCACGTCTCAAGTTGATAATGTCGCCAGTTGCCAGCACAAGCTTCAAACGCTGTATATATTTTCGCGTTGGTCCATACTTGAATGTGCGCGCGCCCGAAGCATTCGTCGCTACGGTGCCGCCGAGAAAACAGCTCCGCTCGGTAGGATCGGGTGGATAGAAAAGTTGTTCTGAGTCGACAAACTTTTGCAGATCGACAAGCCGCACGCCCGCCCCAGCTACAACGCTGCCGCCGCCGTCTTTGTTATGAGCAATGCTTCTAATTTGATTGAGCTTGTCCGTTGCGAGAACGATCCCTGCGGTCGGAACTCGACCGCCGACAGTGCCGGTGCCGGCGCCGGAAATCGTGACCGGCAATTTCTCACGAGTTGCCGCACGAAGAATTTCGGCGACGTCTTCCGCGGTTTCAGGAAAGACCACACGATCCGCCTTACCAGCCGGCAAGTAGCTGGAATCGGAAAGATAAGTTTGAATTTCGTCTGGGTCGGATTTGGTTAGCATCTGGTTCAGGATGACTACGCCAACTGGAGCTCGCGCTCGCGCAGAAATTTTATGCGGTCACGCAACTCAGCGGCTCGCTCAAATTCAAAACGCTTCGCTGCCCCACGCATTTCCGTCTCCAACCTGACGATCGTCGCCTCGATGTGTTCCGGAGAGTAGTCTTCGATCTCTTCCCATTCCGCCGGCGTCTTGAAGTAATCGGCTTCAGAGACGGAAATCAAAGTCGACTCGATCGGTTTCACAATTGTTTGCGGCGTAATTCCATTGTCACGGTTGTACTTTTCCTGAATTGCACGGCGGCGGTTGGTTTCGTCCATCGCCCGCTTCATCGAGTCCGTGATGCGATCGGCGTAGAGGATCGCTTTTCCTCGCACATTACGAGCGGTGCGCCCAATCGTTTGGATCAACGACTGTTCCGAACGGAGAAATCCTTCCTTGTCGGCGTCGAGAATCGCCACCAGCGATACCTCCGGTAGATCCAGGCCTTCGCGCAACAAATTGATGCCAACCAAAACATCAAATTCGCCTCGTCTCAAATCGCGCAGAATTTTTATTCGCTCGAGCGTCTCAACATCTGAATGCAGGTAACGAACGCGCACGCCGACTTCGGTGAAATACTCGGTAAGATCTTCAGCCATGCGTTTTGTCAGCGTTGTGACAAGTACGCGCTCGTGCAACTCAACGCGTTGGCGGCACTGCTCCAACAGGTGATCTATTTGACCCTTGACCGGGTGGACTTCGACTTGAGGATCGGTAAGACCGGTCGGTCTAATGATCTGTTCGACAACTTCGCCGCCGGATTTGGTTAGTTCGTAATGTCCCGGCGTCGCCGAGACATAAATTGCCTGCCCGATGCGCGCTTCAAATTCCTGGAAATTCAACGGCCTATTATCTAATGCCGACGGCAATCGAAAGCCGTATTCGACCAGAGTGCGTTTGCGCGATTGATCGCCTTCAAACATACCGCGCACTTGCGGAATGCTTTGATGCGATTCATCAATCACCATCATCGTGTCGCGTGGCAGGTAATCCAGAAGCGTCGGCGGTGGCTCGCCCGTTTTCTTTCCCGTCAAATGGCGCGAATAATTTTCGATGCCGCGACAGAAGCCCATCTCTTTGATAAGTTCAAGATCGAACATCGTGCGTTGATGCAGTCGCTGCGCCTCGAGTAGTTTGCCTTCCTGAATAAGCTTAGGCTCCCACCATTCGAGTTCCTCCTTAATCGACTTTAGCGCGCGACGAATCGTCGGTTTTGACATCACATAATGACTCTTCGGATAGATCGGAACGCGCGTGGTATGTTTCTGGATGATCTCGCCTAGCAACGGATCGATAGTGGAAATCGAATCAACCTCGTCGCCCCACAACTCGATGCGAAACGCCTGGTCCTGGTAACTTGGAAAGACCTCAACTACATCACCGCGCACGCGAAAGGTGCCGCGCTGAAAGTTCACATCGGATCGTTCGTATTGCAGCTCAACAAGCTTTTGCAGCAGTGTTTCACGAGCAATGCGCGCGCCAGGCTCCAGAAAAAGCAGCATGCCGTAGTACGCATCCGGATCGCCCAACCCGTAAATGCACGAGACGCTGGCCACAACGATCACGTCGCGGCGCTCAAATAGCGCGCGGGTTGCCGACATGCGCAGCCGATCAATTTCTTCGTTGATGATCGCTTCTTTTTCAATGTAGACATCAGCTGCGGGAACATACGCTTCCGGCTGGTAGTAGTCGTAGTAGGAAACGAAATACTCAACCGCGTTCTCGGGAAACAGCGATTTGAATTCCTGATAAAGTTGTGCCGCTAAAGTCTTGTTATGCGCCAGCACCAGCGTTGGGCGTTGAGTGCGCTCAATTACGCTGGCGATCGTAAAGGTCTTGCCGCTGCCGGTGATACCGAGCAACACCTGATCTTTTAGCCCATCATTAAGACCGCGGACCAGGGTTTCAATCGCCTGAGGTTGATCGCCCTTTGGCTGATAAGTCGTATGAAGTTTGAATGCCATTGACTCGTGAATAGTAAATCGTAAATCGTAAATAGCCTAAAGGCCGTAAATGGTAAATGGTAAATCGTAAATAGCGAAAAGCAGCTGACTGTAAAGGGTAATCCAAAATAGAAATGCAGAGTTTTTATGCTTGTAGATGGATGATTGAAGGTCGCCCGTTAGTCTGAGGCAACATGATCCCGCATAAAGAGAAAGGTCGTGAAGAACCTAAGCGTTCTCCACGACCAGTCGCGATTTTCTCTATTTACGATTAACGGCTCTACGCCGCAGACGACGCGTTCTCGCGGGCTTGGCTGCTAATTTGATAAATCGCTTCCATCACCGCCGAGCGAACTTCCGACGGCAGCGAACCGCGCACTGCAAGACGGCGAAAAGCGGGCACTATTTCTGGTTGCCCACTGAGTGCCAGCAGCTTAACTACGGCTATCCGTACTTCGACGTTTGGATAGTCCTCAATCGCCTGCATCAAAGGCTTGACTTCGCCAGCCTTCGACATCAGAAACAGTAATGAAAATGCATCGTAAGTCTTTTCACGGCTCTCCCCGCTCAAACTTCCAACCGCATTTGCTGCCAATCCGGATGATGCGAGGGCGTTGCCAATCTTTCGGCGCCGCTCCGGTGTTCCTTCTCGCAAAGCTCGAGTGAAACTAGCTGCACGGTCCGGTTGCAGCGCATAAAGTGCTTGCGCCGCCGCGTTGCGAACTTCAACGGAGGGGTCGTCAAACGCGCGTGTGATGCATCGGAAAGCGTCGTCGCCGCCGATTGCTACCAGTTCGCCCAGTGCCGCTTCGCGTTCAGCCGCTTCCGGGCTACTGAGCCGTTGCAAAAGTTCCGAAGGAATCCCCGCGTCGTCTTCAGCGAAAACAATTCCCTTCTCGGACATCAGAACGTCAATGGCCTTAGCTGGTTGATGGACTTCGGTGTCGCCCACGGGCGCTTCGTGAAGATCACTCGCTTCAGCAACAACTGGAAATTCCCCGACGCTCTCATCCTGGTGAGACAGGGAAACGTCGTCCCAAGACAACTCGATTGCAGCCGGTTTATCGTCCGCTTCGACTGGGTAACTTAGCTCGCTCGCCTGCTCTTGCGCTAACTGCTCCCGAAGACTGAACTCCTGTTCCTGTTGCAGATGTGCTTCCAGTTCCGCGCGGCGACTAGCTTCGTCATTAACCATCCTCCGGGTTTCTTCGATTCGGCCCGATGCTTCTTCTGCGGGCTGCTGCGAAACTTCGTGTGACAATTGGGTCTCTTGTTCGGCCTGCGCACGAGCGGCCACCAACCGTTCCGCCTCTGCTTCTGCTCTCGTGCGAGCTTCCTGTTCTGCTTGCAGCAACTCTGCTGCCTCCCTTACTCGCTGCTCGGATTCGGCTCGCAATCGAGTTACGTTTTCGGCCTCCGTGCGTGCTTCCTCAGCCAGACGCCGGACCTCTTCTTCAGTTTGCGCACGTGCCTGAGCCAGCCGGTTTGCTTCTTCTTCAGCTTGGGCGCGCGCTTCCTGCTCAGATTGCAACAGGGCTTCTTCTTGCTTCACTCGCTCCTCGGCTTCCGCTCGACGTCGCGATTCCTCCTCAGCTCGCGCGTGTAGTTCTTCAGCAAGACGCTGCGCTTTTTCTTCCGCTTCGGCGCATGCTTGCTGATCGGCTAGGAGGCGGTCTTCTGCTTCTTTGAGCCGCGCTTCTGCCTCTGCGCGACGGCGACGCATTTCTTCTGCTGCCCTTAATTGAGTTTCTTCAACGATCCGCTGCGCTTCAGCTTCAGCCTTCGCACGAGCATCCTGCTCTGCTTGCAGCCGCGCTTCTTCCTCTCTCAGGCGCGCTTCAACTTCCAATCGCCGACGTGCTTCTTCTTCGGCCTTCGCCCTAACTTCTTCCGCCAGACGTTCGGCCTCTTCTTCGGCTTTGGCGCGGGCTTCACGTTCAGCTTCCAGACG
>DATAOU010000175.1:0-4452 GCA_036265575.1 Pyrinomonadaceae bacterium | reverse complement strand
GTTGCGGACTACGGAAATCGGCGCGTGCTCAAGATCACTTCCGGTGGAATAGTCTCGACCCTAACCACAGCGGAAAAACCCTGGGCACCGACTGGTGTGACTTTGAAGGACGGCAACCTTTACATTCTCGAGTTTGGCTTTACACCTCCCAGCACATATACGCCGCGCGTTCGCAGGTTAACGCCGGATGGAAAAGTCGTGGTGTTGGCGACAGTCGGTGATGCTGAAAAATCTGTTGCGCAAAACAGTGCTAACGAAACTGTCGACGCCAAAGCTGTTCCTGCGCGACTTGGTCCATACACGGTAATTGGCGCGGTGCTGGGAATCGTTGTGCTTGGCGTAGTCACCTGGTTCGCGGGGAAAAGGATGTTGGCCCATTAACCGCACGGGAATCTACCGTGGAATAATGCTTACAATTCGCAGAGCCCAACAGGAAGATTGCGATTCAATCGCGCGCGTGCACTCCGCCGCCGTAACCGGAATTCGCACCACGATGTATACAGCTGAAGAGCTTCAGTCCTGGGGTACGCCAAAGAAGGCCGAAAGCTATCAGGAATCTATTCGTACCAAGGAGTTCTTTGTGGCAGATGACGATGGCGTGGTAATGGGGTTCGCCATCCTCAAACCGGAAAACGGTGAGGTCGAAGCCGTTTACGTCAGTCCTAAAGCCGGGCGGCGAGGCGTTGGCTTGGCGCTCCTGCGCAAGCTGGATGAGCGAGCTCGCGCGCACAGTCTCAGCGTGATTCACCTTTACTCGTCGCTGAATGCAGTTCCATTTTACAAAAGAGCAGGGTACGTAGCGCAGGAGCAATCGAAGTACCGGTTATCCACTGGTGTCGAGATAGCTTGCGTGCCGATGACGAAGACAATCACGTGAGAGGTGAAGACGACTAAAATCGAGTCGCCCTATTGAGCTTGAAAGGAGTTTTCCATGAGCACCGAGCATGAGAGCATGATGGGAATTCTCAAATTGTATGAGTTGAGATCTGAGCAAGCCATGCGCAAGGCGCGCGATTGGTTCGCTATAAGCTTCAATCCTAAAAGTACGCAGGACGTTCTTCAGGTGCTCGTCGGCGACCACAGCGCGGATTTTCGCATGGTCGCTTCTTATTGGGACATGGCCACGGCGTTTGTGGTTCTCGGCGCTATTAATGAGGAAATGTTCAATGCGATAAACACAGAGCACGTGATGGTCTATGCCAAGCTTCAGCCATTCCTGGAAGAGCTTCGCGCGGTACCTGGCATTCCGCCATATCTGTATCTAAAACATCTCGAACCGGTGGTGCAGCAATTACCGAATTGGGAAGAACGAGTCGCGGCAATGCGCCGCTATGCGAAAAGCCGGCGCGAGTCCACTTCGGCGCAGGCCTGAGGGCAATACCGAAGGTCGCGGATTAAATCGCATGCAGAATGCTTATGATCAAATAGCGGAGCAATGGCATTCCCAGATCCGGGGACAGGCATACGTAGATCACGTCCTGCGTTACGTTGATTTGACGATTGCCGGTTTGCAGCCCGGAGCCATAGTGCTTGATTTGGGCTGTGGCACCGGCCAGCCTGTTGCGAAGTACCTCGTTGAAAAAGGCTTTCGTGTAACCGGCGTCGACCAATCTCAGAAGATGCTTGAAATTGCGAAGCGGGAAGTTCCCGAAGCAGAGTTCATTCACAGCGACATGATCAAGGTACAACTCCCAACGGGATTTGGCGCCGTCATCGCCTGGGATTCTATTTTTCACGTGGCGCGTAAGCATCATTCAGGAATTTTTGACAAGGTCGCGAAGTCATTAGAACCTGGTGGAAGGTTTCTCGTGTCAGTTGGTGGTTCGGATCCTGCGTCGAGTGCTGAGGATCAAACCGCGAGAGATACATCTGACGAGGAACGTTTTACTTCCGAAATGTTTGGTCACACTTTCTTTTATAGCGGATACGAGCCGCGAGTAACGCGGGGCTTGCTTGAAGCAGCGGGATTCGAAATTGAAGTTTGGGAAATAGACGATCCGTCTTCACGCGGACATATAGCCGTTATCGCCAGGAAGGCAGCTTAGGTCGTTACGGGTTTCATGAATAAGCACTTCGTATTTGTCTATGGAACGTTGCGACGGGGCTGTCCGGGTTCCATGTCGATACGTTTTCCCAATTCGAAATTTGTTGCTGAAGCGAAAGTAAGAGGGGGACTCTACGACCTGGGTCCGTATCCTGGCCTGCGACTCGATGACTCGAACTCGTTAGTTATTGGCGAGGTATATGAAGTTGATGACGGTCTTCTTAACGAGTTGGACGAGTTTGAAGCCTCAAGTAATTACGTGCGGAAGCAGGTTGAAGTCTCTTTTGCTGGGCAGAGAAGGAACTGTTGGACTTACGAACCAGATGCTGAATTCTATCGTTTTGAGAAATTCATTGCTTCAGGTGACTGGATGGAATATGCCAGGGCGAAAACAAATTGAAGAGAGACCTTGCAACCTAATGCCACTTCCTGGCGCGCGGCTATGCCGCCTTCCGTGCGGAAAGGCTTTGCCTTTCCGGATGTTTGAATCAACTCTGAGGCTACGCCTCTGTTAACGGAGGCGTAGCCTCGAAAACAAAAGAGTTCAGCGGAAAGGCAGAGCCTTTCCGCACGGAAGGCGGCAAAGCCGCGATGCAGCTAGGTTCTCGCATAACGGGGGCAAGCCACCCTTCCCGACCGGAAAATTAATGGAGCTCGCAACACTCCGAAAAACTCATTCAGTTCACCGCCAAAAAACGGATCCCCAATCTCAACACTAGTCATTCACTTTAAGCACTGCCAAAAACGCATCCTGCGGAATCTCAACGCGGCCAACTTTTTTCATGCGCTTCTTGCCTTCCTTCTGTTTCTCGAGCAGCTTGCGCTTGCGCGAGATGTCGCCGCCGTAACATTTTGCGATCACATTTTTGCCCATCGCTTTTACCGTTTCGCGCGCAATAATTTTCGCGCCGATAGCAGCCTGGATCGGTACTTCAAAAAGTTGCCGCGGAATGAGCTCTTTCATCTTGGCAGCGAGCGCTCGCCCTTTTGCCGCAGCCGTATCGCGATGCAGCACTAACGACAATGCATCAACCGGCTCACCTGCAACGAGGACATCAAGTTTGACAAGATCGCTTTCCCAATAGCCCGCGAGGTGATAATCCAGCGAAGCGTAGCCGCGCGAAGTCGATTTCAAACGATCATAAAAATCCAGCACGATCTCGTTGAGCGGCAACTCATAAGTCAGCATCACCCGGTTCGAAGTGATGTACTCAAACCCTTTTTGCTGGCCACGCTTTTCTTCCAGCAAAGCCAGGATCCCACCGAGGTGTTCCTCAGGAGTTAAGATCGTCGCCTTGATTGCCGGCTCTTCAATCTTCACGATGCGCCCGGGGTCGGGCATCTTTGCGGGTGAATCGATTTCCGTAACTTTGCCGTCAGTCGTCGTCACTACATAGCGGACGCCCGGCGCGGTGGTAATCAGATCGAGATTAAACTCGCGCTCCAAACGTTCCTGCACGATCTCCATGTGCAGCAGACCGAGAAAGCCGCAACGAAAACCAAAACCAAGCGCGGTGGACGATTCAGGCTCGTAGAAGAAAGAAGCGTCATTGAGACGCAGCTTGTCCATAGCGTCGCGCAGCTCTTCGTACTGGTTGGTGTCGACGGGATAGAGTCCCGCGAAAACCATTGGCTTGATTTCCTGGTAACCGGGAAAGGGTTCCTTGGTGGGCCGCGCTGCTTCGGTTACCGTGTCGCCAATTTGCACGTCGGCGACGGTTTTGATTGAAGCAGTCAGGAATCCAACTTCGCCGACGCCCAATTCATCGACAGGTGTTGGTCGCGGTCGATTCACGCCGAGCGTTTCCACCTGATAGTCGCGGCCGGCGTTGAAAAAGCGAATCTTCATTCCCGGCCGAATCGAGCCGTCGATAACGCGAAATAAAACAATCACACCGCGGTAAGAGTCGTACCACGAATCGAATATCAAAGCTTTCAAAGGGGCGCTAGCATCGCCTTTGGGCGGCGGCACTTCGCGCACAATTGCTTCCAAAACGTCGGGAACACCTTGACCTGTTTTAGCGCTGGTTAGGATCGCGTTGTGAGTTTCGAGGCCAATGAAGTGTTCGATCTGCTCGATAGCTTTTTCCGGTTCAGCGCCGGGCAGATCGATCTTGTTGATGACCGGAATCAGCTCGAGATTGTTTTCGATAGCAAGGTAAGTGTTCGCGAGCGTTTGTGCTTCCACGCCCTGCGAGGCATCGACAATCAGCAAAGCGCCTTCACACGCCGAGAGTGAACGCGAGACTTCATAAGAGAAGTCAACGTGGCCGGGCGTGTCGATAAGATTTAGAACGTATTGCTGGCCATCCTTCGCTTTGTAGTCGAGCCTGACGGCGTGGGCCTTAATGGTAATGCCGCGTTCGCGCTCGAGATCCATATCGTCCAGGATCTGCGCCTCCATGTCG
>DATAOU010000174.1:0-2511 GCA_036265575.1 Pyrinomonadaceae bacterium | reverse complement strand
CGGGTCCTTGACGATAAGTTGCTTGAGGTTGTTCTCAGCTATTGAGACAGTCTGGATCGCCACGAGCAGGGCCGATTCGCGATTTGCCAGTTCAGTCTGCACCTCGGCTCGTTCCAGCGGAGCTTTCACGCCCACCGCAATCTGCGCCTCAACGTTCTTCAAATTCTCGCGAGTCAGATTTAGATTTTCCAATTGGTTTTGCTGATCCCGCAATGCGAAAACCAGGTCCCAATAGGCCCGCTGCACTTGTGTGATCACGTCAATCGTGCGCAGCCGGAAGTCGGCGTCGGACTGCTCCAATCGTTTCTTCTGAATTCGAATCTGCCTGCGGTTATTATCCACCGAACGGTTGCGCCACAACGGCTGCGTGAACGTCAACGCCAGGTTCGACGAATAAAAGGGGTTGAGAGTACTGTTCGTTGCACTCGTGGTCGTCTTGTTATTGCTAAAACTAAGGTTGTAGTTTCCGCCACCGGTGCCAAATTGTTTGTTCACCGAAGGACTAAGAGTCAGAACCGTGTTGGAAACCTGACCGGAAGTGCCGGCTCCGGCAAACACATTCTGCACCGGAGTAATACGTTTATCGATTTGCGGCGTTATGCTGAAAACGGGATCGAAAATACCCTCAAGCGCGCGTAGCTGAGTTTCCGCATAGCGGACGTCATCCCGCGCCACTTCAATATCATTATTATTTAGGAGCGCTCGCTTGACCGCATCGTTCAGCGAAAGGGCCATCGTGTTATCGCTGGTCACGCCCAGCCGCGTCATGTTTGGCAGCGGCGGCAGTGGCTTTTGTTGGACCACCGGGAAATTTGGTTCCGGCGGCTCCTGAGTAGTGTCGATGATCGGAGTAGGCGCTTCAGTTGGCGGCGTCGCACTTGGGTTCGCGGGCACAGTTTGCGGCATTCCCGGTTGCGTACCGGGAGGGGTCTGAGGTGCCTGTTGTGTTCCCGGTGGCACTTGCGGCGCGGGCTGTTGTATTCCGGGCGGAGCCTGCGGCGGTGCTTGCTGAGTACCCGGGGGCGCGGTGGTTTGCGTCTCTGAGCCGGGCGGACGGGTCGCGTCTTGACCAGCGGGATTGGGCCTCGGAGTCGGCGTCGGCGTCTGCGAAACCGCCTGGCTCGCGAGAAGCAGCGAAGCAGAGATTAAAAATATCTTAAACAGCTCTCGAGGCTGGCGAATAAGCATCACACCAAAAGCTCCTTGATTTCCTTCGTAGATTGGTCAGTACGTCACACACTGTTAGCAAACAAGTCTCGTGCGATCAAGTCTTTACTACGCTATTTAGTTCAAAGCGGTTTCAAAAAGATGAAAAGAACGGTGGCTTGACACTGCCAAGCTACGCCGCATAATCTTGCTCTTCTTTACTCAAGCGCAAGTTCTGTAGTGCAAGTTCTATTCCGGTCGCGGAGGACGTTGAAGCAAAGTGTGTCTACCAGGTCGCGACGATGATTGAGACTCAATAATTGTGGGAGGGTTTGGCAAATGGCGGTAAAGGTTGGCATCAATGGCTTCGGTCGCATTGGCCGGAATATCTATCGCACTTCGATTGGCGATCCCAATATCGATATTGTGGCCGTCAATGATCTGACGGACACCAAGACGCTCGCGTATTTGCTGAAATATGATTCCGTTTTGGGGAACCTGGATCACGACATCTCGACCACCGACAACGGAATCAAAGTCGAAAACGACGAGTTCCAGGTCTTCTCGCAACGAGATCCGGCGGCAATTGACTGGAACTCGGTCGGCGCGGAGATTGTCATTGAATCAACCGGAATATTTACGAAGGCCGAGGATGCGCGTAAACACCTGCGCGGCTCGGTAAAGAAAGTGATTATTTCGGCTCCCGCCAAGAATGAGGACATTACGATTGTTCTCGGCGTGAATGAAGAGAAGTACGATAAGGCCGCCCACAACATCATTTCGAACGCTTCATGCACGACAAACTGCCTGGCGCCGGTGGCGAAAGTGATTCACGAAAAGTTTGGTATCAAGTCGGCGCAGATGACGACGATTCACTCCTACACAAACGACCAGCAACTGCTCGACCTGCCGCATAAGGATCTGCGCCGCGCGCGTGCTGCAGCGCTTTCGATGATCCCAACTTCGACCGGCGCTGCCAAGGCCGTGGCCCTGGTGCTGCCGGAGTTAAAAGGAAAGTTTGACGGCATCTCGGTGCGCGTCCCCACACCCAACGTTTCGTTAGTCGACGTGGTGATGGACGTCGAGAAGGAAACCAGCACCGAAGACGTGAACCGCGCGCTGAAGGACGCGGCGAATGAAGAGCTGCGCGGCATTCTTGCATATTCAGAAGAGCCATTGGTCTCGAGCGACTTTAAACGTAACTCAAACTCGTCGATAGTCGATGCGGAGTACACTAAAGTGATTAATGGTCATCTGGTGAAGGTGCTTTCGTGGTACGACAACGAGTGGGGTTATTCCTGCCGCGTGCGCGACCTGATCAAGTACATCGCGGGCAAAGGCCTGTAAAAAGTGCTGAGTGCTGAG
>DATAOU010000173.1:0-5957 GCA_036265575.1 Pyrinomonadaceae bacterium | reverse complement strand
GTCCAAAGCGCCGCACTAACTGTGCATCATCGAGCGGGCACTTCTCATCGAGTGGTACGGGCGCCGGAGCCGCCACACCGCTCTTGGCAATCTTGCGAATGTTGCGGCACTCGGGATAACCGGTGCACCCGAGGAATGGGCCAAAGCGACCCCGCTTTAGTTGCATCGGCTTATCGCATAATTCGCAAACTTCAGGTTCCGCGGCTTCGCCACCGGCAGCGGCGGCGTCGGTTCCCTTCGCCCCGCCGTTGGTCGCAGCCTTGGGCTCAGCATCGCGAGTCGCATCGCAATTCAAACACTTGAGATATTTTCCAAAGCGGCCGCGCTTGCGCACCATGCCCTTCGTTTCACACTTCAGACAGACCTCATCCGTGGGTATCTCTTCGTCCTTGATACGTTTTGTATATTCGGTGAACGTAACAAGGTCCTTGGAAAACTTGTCGTAAAACTCGTGCAGCGCGGCGGTCCACTTCAGTTTGCCTTCCTCGACGTTGTCCAACTCCTCTTCCATGCGGGCCGTATAGGTTTCGTTAAAGAGATCGTCAAACCCGCCTTCGATCAGCAGGTCGTTGACCGTCTTTCCCAGTTCGGTTGGATGGAAACGGCCTTCCAGTTTCTCAACGTACTCACGCGCCAGAATCGTGGTCATGATGGCGGCGTAGGTCGAGGGCCGGCCAATGCCTTTTTCTTCGAGGGCTTTTACGAGGGTGGCCTCGGTAAAGCGCGGCGGCGGATCAGTGAAGTGTTGTTCTGGCGTGATCTTATTCAGCGCCAGCGTCTCGCCCTTTTCAACCGGCGGCAGAGTGCGCTCAGCCTCTTCATCTTCTTCGGTCTTCTCGTCGCGGCCTTCCTGGTAAAGTTTCAGGAAGCCATCAAACTTCTGCACCGACCCAGTGGCGCGGAAGATGAATCGTCCGGCAGCAATATCAATTGTGGTCTGATCAAACAGCGCCGGCGTCATCTGCGACGCAACCGAACGCTGCCAAATCAAGCGATAGAGCCGCAGTTCGTCATTGTTCAGGTAACTCGCGAGCGAATCAGGAGTACGCGTCACATCGGTCGGACGAATTGCTTCGTGCGCATCCTGCGCATCTTTCTTTGAGCGATAGTGAATCGCTTTCTCCGGCAAGTATGGCGCGCCATATTGTTTGCTGATGAAGTCGCGCACCTCAGCCAGTGCCGCATCGGAAACCCGCGTCGAGTCGGTTCGCATGTAGGTAATTAAACCAACTGAACCTTCTGGGCCAATCTCAATACCCTCGTAAAGTTTCTGCGCAATCATCATCGTGCGCTTGACTGCCCAGCCGAGTTTGCGCGCTGCTTCCTGCTGCAGCTTTGAAGTGATGAATGGCGGAACCGGATTGCGCTTCCGCTCTTTCCGAGTTACTTCGCTGACAACGAAGGTTTCCTTGTTTGCTTCAGCGACCAGGTCGGCAGCAGTCGCATCGTCCTTGATTAGAATCTCGTTGCGCTTAATGTCCTGATCGAAACCGCCGGTTTTAACTGTCTGGTCGCCAACTTTGAGCAGGCGCGCATCAAACGCTGGCGGTAGTTTGGCACCGAGGTTTGCGAATATGGTCCAGTATTCGGTCTTGACGAACTTTTCAATCTCGCGCTCGCGCTCGACCACCATTCTGAGTGCTACGGACTGGACGCGGCCGGCACTTAGTTTTCCTCCGACTGTGCGGCAAAGAAGCGGCGAAACCTTGTAACCCACCAGACGATCCAGCACGCGCCGCGCCTGTTGCGAATCAACCAGGTTCTGGTCAATTTGTTTCGGGTGTTCGAAAGCTTCGTTTACCGCGCGCTTGGTGATCTCGTTGAACATCACTCGAAACGTAGCCTTCGCCGGTCGCTTGGGCACGATTTCTTCTGCCAGGTGTTGGCAAATCGCTTCGCCTTCCCTGTCCGGGTCAGCGGCGAAATAGATGTTGTCAGCCACTTTGGCGGCAGCCTTGAGCTCGGATACGATCTTTTTATTGTTTCGTTTTTTGGAATCGGGAATTACTTCGTAGGTGGGTTTAAAGTCGTCGTCAACATCAACTCCTAAACCTTTCGAAGGCAGATCTTTTATGTGGCCTATCGAGGCCTTAACCAGATAGTCCTTTCCCAAATATTTGTTTATGGTCTTCGCCTTGGCCGGCGATTCAACTATTACTAAATTTTTTGCCATTCCTTAGTGGCACAGACTTTAGTCTGTGGCTTTCTTCCGCTCTCTCTCAAGCGATATCTGTCAATCTGAGTGCTGACGCCAGTCGCACCGACTAAAGTCCGTGCTACTTCACATCTTCCGCACAAAACATTTGCCTGGCAGCGCTCTAACCAAATCACGCATTTCCAGGGTTAACAACGCGGAGGTCAAGTCCGAAATCGACAACTTGCTGCGATCGACTAACGTATCTATGTGCTTCGGGTCGTCAGCTGACAGTAGCTTGAAAACCGAATGCTCATAGCCTGTCAAACCCTGCGGCATCAGTGCCAGTTGGTCCGCCAGCGACTTCTCTTTCTTCTTTGCACCAAGCGGCGGCGGTAAAAGTCTCGCCGCGATTTGCGGCGGTAGTTCGGCCGCGATGTCCTGCCATTGCTGCACCAGTTTTGCGCCCGCCCCCTTTATTAAATAGTTAGTGCCAAACGAAGTGCGCGAAGTAATGTTTCCGGGCACCGCAAAAACTTCCCGATTCTGCTCGATAGCCAAACGCGCGGTTATCAAGGAGCCGGAATTCTCTGCCGCTTCTACAACTACCACGCCCAGGCTCAGTCCGCTAATGATGCGGTTTCGGTAGGGAAAGTTTTCCGGCACCGGTGGAGTCGCTAAAGGAAACTGCGAAACCAGCGCGCCGCCTCGCTCAAGAATCTCATCCGCCAACTTTCTGTGGTCGCGCGGATAAACCTCGTCGATGCCCGTGCCCAACACAGCCACCGTTCGCCCGCCGCCTTCAATTGCGCCGCGATGCGCAGCCGCGTCGATGCCGCGTGCAAAGCCGGAAACTACTGTCACGCCACGCTGCGCCAAATCGCGCGCAAGCATGAGCGCGGCGTTCTGCCCGTAGGTCGAACATTTGCGCGAGCCGACGACTGCGATGCACGGTTGGTCCAGACATTGCGACCACGCTCCTTTAACATAAAGTGCGATGGGCGGATCGTAGATTTCCCGCAACAGCGCCGGGTAAACACCGTCGTCCAGAACCAGAATATCGCCGCCGATCTTTCTGACATTCAGCAGTTCGACTTCTGCCTTCTCATCCAGATCGCGCGCAATGATGCTGTCAACAGATTCAGGTAAGAGTCTCAACTTCTCCAGCTCGGCCCGTTGCGCCCTGTAGACTGCTTCGGCCGAACCAAAGCGCTCGAGTAACCTGGCAGCGGCCCGAGGGCCAATGCCCGGTGTCATGTTTAGTGCGATCCACTCTCTCATACGATTTCGGATTGCGGATTGCGGATTGCGGATTTTGAAACCGATCTGGCTCCATCGACTCGTGCGGTCCTAATCGATGAAATCACGATCGACAAGATTTCATTTGTTTCGTTAAGCAAATCAGTCACCCGTTCCCGCTTTATCAAGTCCGCGTCTATCAATAGTTCTATCCAATAACTGGTTTCGTCAGCTTCTTCTTCGACAATTCCCATCTTCGCTACAAAGTCTCGGTTTAGACCTCGCTCTACAAGCCGCTCGATAATTGGCACCTACCGAGGAACCACTACGAAGAATCTGATTTCTAATTGCTATCGCGGTTGGGGTGTTTGGCAAACTCTCTGCCAAACGGATAATGCGGAGCGCGAATAACCGCGTACTTTTCTTCATATCATCCGGGTTCATAGCGCAACCTCATCAATTCGCAATCAGCAATCCGAAATCCGCAATCGGTTGGCGGAGGCGTGTAGGAATCGAACCTACCTGAGCCTGTTCTCACAGTCTCACTTACGGTTTTGAAGACCGCGCCATTCACCAGAACAGATTCGCCTCCCTAGTTCAAAGCAGGATTTCTCAAACCTTAATCGCAAACAGGTCCATAAGAATTTGAAGTCATATCAAAGAACTGGCTTGCCGGAGCGAAAACCCTACGCGCCGTTTGCCGAGCCTGTCAAGCGAGTCCTCAATGACGCCCATTCCAGCGCGATGCAACATTTTCAATGAAATAAAGCCTGGCCCTACGGGCGGGTTCTACGTTTCAGAGCCAGAACACGATCGTTCGAGTTAATGAGGATCTAGAATTCATTTCCCCTGCTTGATCGTTAGACTTTGCTTGAGTTATATTCGAACGAACGTTCGAACGACACAGAAAATTGCCGAAAAGAGGCAGGAAAAAGGAATTTCCCTGGCCGGCAGCGGATTCTTGAGGAGTGCATGATTAATTTTCAAACGTCACCAGACCAGTATCATCACTGGAAACTAACTGTCGACGGCGCGGTCGCCACCCTGAGCATGGATGTTCAGGAGGACCAAACCCTCGCCGAAGGCTACAAGCTAAAACTGAATTCTTACGACCTCGGCGTTGACATTGAGTTGGCGGACGCAATCCAGCGCATTCGCTTTGAACACCCGGAAGTGAAGGTAGTTGTGGTGACGAGTCTCAAACCCCGCATCTTCTGCGCGGGCGCGAATATTTACATGCTTGGAACTTCTTCGCATGCTTTCAAAGTTAACTTCTGCAAGTTTACCAACGAGACGCGCTGTGCAATCGAGGACGATTCGGTTCATTCAGGACGTCGTTATGTCGCGGCGCTGAACGGGACTGCATCGGGCGGTGGCTATGAACTCGCAATTGCTTGTGACGAAATTTATTTGGTTGACGATGGCAACTCGGCCGTTTCCCTTCCCGAGGTCCCGCTGCTCGGCGTTTTGCCCGGCACCGGCGGCCTGACACGTTTGGTTGATAAGCGAAAGATCCGGCGCGATCGCGCTGATGTTTTCTCGACCCTGGCGGAAGGATTGAAAGGAAAACGTGCTACCGAGTGGGGACTGATCGACGATTCGTTTCCCACCAGCAAGTTTCAGGAAGCGATTGATGCGCGCGTGCAGGAGATCGCCGGAACAAACGGCGAAAGTCAGTCAGGCACCGGTATTAAACTCAATCCCCTAAAAGTCGAAATAAAGCCGGCAGGCCTCGAATACGAATACATCAACGTGGTTTTCAATCGCGAACAGCGCTACGCGGATCTAACTATGCGTGGACCAGAAGCGAATTTGCCCACCGCGCCTGACGAAATTCAGAAACTGGGTGACGCTTACTGGCCGCTGCAGGCTTACCGCGAGTTGGACGATGCGCTGCTTTACCTCCGAGTCAACGAACCTGAGATTGGTTTAGTTTGCGTTCGCACCAAAGGGGATATCGATGACGTGCTGGCCCTCGACAAAACGTTGCTAGCGAATAAAGACAATTGGCTGGTGCGGGAAATCACTCTCTACATGGCGCGCGTGCTGCGCCGGCTGGATCTGACGGCGAAGAGTTTCTTCACGATCGTCGAACCGGGTAGCTGCTTCGCTGGCAACTTACTCGAGTTGTTGCTCGCTTCCGATCGCAGTTACATGCTCAACGATCCGGACGAGCGGGTGGAGCTCGCACTAAGCGAACTAAACCGCGGCCCCTTACCCATGAGCAATGGTTTGACACGTTTGCAATCACGTTTTCTCGCAACGCCTGAAAAGGTGAGCGAGATTCTCGGCCAAACCGGAAGGCTGGATACGGAAGCCGCCGATGCGGCGGGACTCATCACGTTCGCGCCAGATGATCTCGACTGGGAAGATGAAATCCGGGTAGCGATCGAGGAACGGACTTCATTGTCCCCAGATGCATTGACGGGCATGGAGGCATCGTTGCGATTCGCGGGACCGGAAACGATGGATACAAAAATCTATGGCCGGCTGACGGCCTGGCAGAATTGGATCTTTCAACGGCCGAACGCAGTCGGTCCGGAAGGTGCCTTGACCAACTACGGTAAGCCGACACAAGCGCACT
>DATAOU010000172.1:0-6602 GCA_036265575.1 Pyrinomonadaceae bacterium | reverse complement strand
TTGGACAAAATTGGACCACTGACAAAAACCTCTGGCTATGAATCGCTTACGCGTTCGCTGCGAGGTGAGGTACTACAATGCCTAGGGACATTCTCTGAAGGGGTGTAGGCGAATATCGGGTAGCACGATCAGGAGATCAGTGCTTTGGTTACGGTGTTCTTTCGGTATAATGATGAAACACGTTAGGTATGCGCGTCTCGCCGCGCGCCTGTTGGCCACGAAAAGTTGTGGTAACAGCACGCGAGCAAATGCTTACCGCAAAACCCCACACACAATCAGTCGGCCATGTCGCAACGTTTTATATGTAAACTTTTCAACCACACTGGAGCAAATTACCGCTTGCGTGCGCGATTGATGCTCCTTACGGACCGGTGTTAAACGAATTTCAAAGCGGCAGCGCAACTGCATCAGGCACTTTTGTCACTACGTGCTGGAATCTGATTCTGTCCGGCGCTGACTCGAAAAGTGGCGAGCGTGAGATTCGTGCTGCGCTTGCGGAGCTGTGCCGGATTTATTGGCGCCCGATTTTTTTCTTTATAGCGCGGCGTGGTTACTCACCCGAGGACGCGGAGGACCTAACGCAGGATTTTTTTCTCAGGATATTGAGGGGCGATTGGTTGCAGAAGGCAGATCCTACGCGGGGCCGTTTTCGTTCCTTACTGCTCAAGTCCGTTCAAAATTTTTTGAATGACGCTGCCGACAAGATCAAAGCCCGCAAACGCGGGGGAGACGTAAGCTTCATTTCGTGGGATCCTTGGATGACGGAGGCTCCTTCAGGGCTGGCCCTTTCAAACGAGGCACTCAATTCCTGGACTGCGGAACGACTCTTCGACGCAGGCTGGGCCGCTACAGTCGTTCAACGCGCAATTCGTCGGCTCCGCGAGGAATGTGAGCGCAAGGGTCGTTTGCGTGTTTTCGAGGTGCTGAATCCGTATCTAATTGCGGAGCGAGACGCTATCTCGTACGCGCGTCTCGCGAGGAAACTGCGAGTTGCCGAAGCGACGGTGAAAAAATTGCTTTATCACATGCGGCAGCGCTACCGCTTCCTGCTGCGCGACGAAGTCGCTCACACAGTTGCGGATCCTGCCGACGTGGAAGACGAACTGCGCTATCTCTGCGGTGCACTCGCTGCGCGTGCGGCTAAGGCAGCTTAATAACTTGCCTGCGCGCCAGAGCCGCCGCTATATTGCGTTGCCTGAACCGTACGCAATCGCTGTCAGACGAGTCTCGAGTTTGCAAAAACAGTTGGAACCTTTCGCCTCCACTTTCCGTAGAAATAACCGTGCGGGAGATTCAATGGATTCCAGAGGCATCGTTGGTGAAAGGAGGTCGCTGTAACCGCTATCGGTCTTTTTTAGCGGGTCATGGTACCATTGATCCTGGAATTCGCGCCCTGGGCGAGCCGCGACCGCTCTTCAGAAGGTTGGGAGTGAACGGATTGAGGATATACACCTCGATCGCTTCTCCTTGAGAGAACAACTTTAAATACGAGTTGCTCTTCCTTCTGAATTCCAGGATAGAAACAAGACGGGACGCAGTTTGAGAGAGTTCAAGCAGCCGAGGGTGGGGACGCGCCTTTCCGGGTCGGATGGCTGACCAAGGGCGGCAGCTTATCGTGATGGCATCAACGACAAGAATCATCGACATAACGAACGGCGTCCGCATGGCTTTCGCGCACAGGGTGCCAGCCTGGAAGTCGGCTCTCGATGTCGCCTGTATTCTACTTGCGCTCCCATTGTGGCTGCCCCTGATGCTTTTGCTGATGCTGGCGACGCGACTTGCTTCGCCGGGGCCTGTTTTTTACCGGCAATGGCGCGTCGGCTTGGGCGGCCGGCAGTTCATGATCTGGAAATTCCGGACGATGAAGGTAAGTGCCGAAACCGAAACTCACGAGCGCTATTTCGAAGAGCTAATGCGAACGAACTGTGTGATGACCAAGCTCGACGCTAACGGCGATCCTCGTCTGGCGCCGTTTGGCCGAATTTTGCGCGCAAGCGGGTTGGATGAACTGCCTCAGATTTTTAATGTGCTTGCAGGCGAAATGAGTCTGGTCGGACCGCGACCCTGCCTCCCGTATGAATTTGCAAACTACGAGCCGTGGCAGCGCGAACGCGTAAACGCTTTGCCTGGTCTTACCGGCCTGTGGCAGGTGAGCGGCAAAAACAAAACCACTTTCAACGACATGATCGGAATGGATCTGGCTTACCTGAACAATATGTCGCTCCTTCTCGATCTGAAAATCATGTTCAAAACTGCCGCCACAATCGCGCAAGAAGTCATCGAATGCAGAGAGACGTCGGTGCGGCGCCGGCAGCACTAAGCGTAACGCGGGTCGGTTCGACCCAAAAAACAGTCAAACTAAAGCCATGAAAAGAACAATTAGAGTTGGCGTTCTTGGATGCGGGTACTGGGGACCCCTTCTGATTCGAAACTTTCACAATCTGCCAGGCTGCCGGCTTAAGGTTGTGTGCGATCTGGACATCGCACGGCTGAAACACGCGTGTGCGTTGTATTCTGACTTGAAGGCCGTCACCACTCCAGAACGAGTGATCGAGGGAACCGATATCGACGCCGTCGTGATCGCTACTCCGGTAAAGAGCCATTACGCGCTGGCTAAGGCGAGCCTGCTGGCGGGCAAGCACACTTTCATCGAGAAACCAATGGCGACTTCTACCGCCGAATGTGAGGAATTGATCGACATCGCACGGCGCAAAGGGTTGATCTTGATGGTCGACCACACATTTCTCTACTCGGCTCCCGTGCGGAAAATCGCCGAAATTGTGCAAGCCGGAGACTTGGGTGAGATCCGCTACATCAACTCGCGGCGTCTGAATCTGGGACTATTCCAAAAGGACATTAATGTAGCTTGGGATCTGGCGCCTCACGATATTTCCATCATACTGCACATTCTCAGCGAATTCCCAGTTGCGATTAACTGTCAGGGAAACGCGCACGTCAGCCCAGGGGTTGAGGACGTGACAAACATGTCGCTGTTCTTCCCACATAAGCGATTCGCAACCATTCAGAGCAGCTGGCTTGAGCCAAGAAAAATCCGTGAAATGACCATTGTCGGCTCGCAGCGCATGATCGTGTACGACGATTTGCAAACGCGCGAGAAAATCCGCATTTATGATGTTCGGGTCGTGCGACCGCCGCATTACGACACCTTCGCCGAGTTTCATTACTCCTATCACTACGGAGACAGCTACATCCCGCATTTGCAGCAGGAAGAACCGCTCAATTTGGCCTGTCGCCATTTTGTTGATTGTATCGAAACGAATTCGCAGCCGATCACCGGTGGCCGACATGGGCTCGAGATGATTAGGGTCCTCGAAGCCGCTTCGGCGTCTCTAAAAATGAATGGAGCGCCATTCACGTTCGACGGCCTAAATGGGGCTGCACTGCTCCCCATGCAATCAAACGGGATGCGTTATTCGCCGCGGCCGCGGAGAACAGCAAAGAGAACCAGGATTACACGCGCGTTACTTCGCGGTGTTGCTTGAGATAGCATGATCGTTTCACCCTCAAACGTCTTCCAGGGACAAGCGAAGAAGAATGGTCGGTCTTTACGAATGCGAGTGCTCAATCCTCTGCATGGAGGCGACTGGGATCACGTCGTCGCTTTGCATCCCGAGGCCAATTGTTTCCACACGAGTGCCTGGGCAAAGGTGCTTCATCAGACGTACAAACATCAGCCTTTCTATCTTCAGTTTTTTCACAGGCGACGATTAGCGGCACTTATCCCTTTAATGGAAATACGAAGCCCCTTCACCGGCCGACGCGGTGTCTGCCTCCCGTTTAGTGATTCTTGTGAGCCGCTGATATTTGAACCCGGTATGGCAGCCGTGGTTCGAGATCGGCTCCTTAGCTTCGCGCGAGAACGGCAATGGCATCACCTTGAGATACGCGGCGGTAAATCATTTCAACTTGGGCCCGCCGCGGCGAGTAGATTTTACGGGCATGCACTCGATCTGACCGGCGATTCTACAGGAATGCTGGGTCGCTTTGCCGGCTCGGTACGGCGTGCGATTCGGAAGGCCGAACGTAGCGAAGTCACTGCTGTGGTGACCCCCCATCGTCAGGCGATCGGGGAGTTTTATCGACTCCACGTTGAAACACGGCGACGTCACGGGCTTCCACCGCAACCATCATCATTTTTCTTCAACATCTACGAACAGATTATCAAACATGGGTTGGGTTTTACGGTGCTGGCGCGACGCGGGTCACGGACAATTGCCGCGGCGATATTTTTTCACTTCGGTAGAAACGGGCTGTATAAATACGGCGCTTCTGACAAGCGCTTTCAGGAATTTCGAGCCAACAACCTGGTGATGTGGCGTGGCATTGAATTCCTGGTGGGTCATGGCATTGAGAGATTGCATTTCGGGCGTACCGACTGCGAGAACAACGGTCTACGCCGATTCAAACTTTCCTGGGACACGGAGGAAGAAACGATTGATTACTTCCGAGTTGATCCATCAGGTGGGATGCGTTTAGTTGTTGACCCCGCTGACTCCGGACTCCACAAAAAGATCTTTGCCAGATTGCCGCTGGCGGTCAATCGGCTCGCAGGCGAATTGATCTATCCGCACCTCGACTAAAGGTAAACTATGAGCGAAATCCGACGAGAACCCCCGCATCATTCCGGGATACACCTGAGCGACCTGTTTTTCGCTCTGTTCAAGCGCAAGTGGACAATTATCCTTTGCGCGCTCATGGGCATCAGCGCCGCGGCGGCGTTTTATTTCTTCTTTCCGCGCACGTACGCGTCCGAGGCCAAGCTGCTTGTGCGGTATGTTCTGGAAAGGAGCGCCGTCGACTCCATCGACAATGCGAACGCACGTCCCCAAGATGCGACGGCTAGCAACGATAGAGTGATCGGCGCTGAAGTCCAGATTCTGACCAGTTGGGATCTGGCGATGGAAGTTGCCGATGCTATCGGTGCTAAACGACTCGGCGCGGCATCCAAGGAAGCCGCTGCTGGCAGCATTGTTTCGGGCTTGGAGGCCACGACGTCCAAAGGAAGTAACACCATCTCCGTATCGTACAAGAATCGGAACCCGGAGTTCGCGACGCTCATTTTGCAGGAACTATTGAGTCGTTATTTCGTAAAGCACCTTGAAGTGCACCGGTCCGCCGGAGCCTTCGACTTTGTAACTCAGCAGACAGATCAGGTTCGGGCGCGCTTGAGCCAAACGGAGGACGCTCTGAAAAGGTTACGGGACAAGGCCGGAATCGTTTCATCTCTGGACGGTGCATCGGATGCACTCAGTAAGGAAATGGCAGACACCCAGAAGCAACTCAACGAGGCCGAGGCGGATGTGGCCGAACAACAAGCTCTCGTTAAGCAGGTAGGAGAGAAAAAGGCGAACAGTTGGACAACGAGAAAGTCGCAATCGAACAAAACTCCCGGAGCTGAAAAAGCTTCGCTGGCGGGAAAACAGGCAAAAGTTGAGGCGCTGAAAGCGCGACTTGCCGATGTCCAGCAGCGAGCGAAACAGCTCTCAGAGCTGCGACCACAAATTGAGGAGTTGGAGCGCAAACACGACATGGACGCAAACAATTACAAATATTTCGCGGCATCGCTGGAAAAGGCGCGGATCGACGAGGCTTTGGATCCGTCGAAGATGCCCAACATCAGCGCTGTCCAACGGCCGTCGCCTCCGATGCTTGACACGAAAACACGCAATAAGATTGCCTTGGCAATCGCGGTCGGCGGAGTAGCTCTCGGGATAGCGTTAGCGTTGTTAAAGGGATTAATCTTAAACCGGACGGTTGGCCGCCCACTCCAGCTGGAGACGCAGTTGCATATTCCGCTCATGTTATCGATTCCGTACTTCAAATCGTCTCGGAATGGCCAGTTGGCATTGCCTCCAAATGGTGCTCCGACAAATCCGAAAGCGCTGGCAATGAAGCGGCACCATTCGAAGTTGGCCCCTTGGGAGCCTGGCCACTTCATACGGCCATATTGCGAAGCAATTCGGGACCGCCTCGGTCTGTATTTTGAGCTCAATCATTTGACCCATAAGCCGAAGCTCGTGGGTGTCGCCGGTTTTTCGGAAGATGCAGGAACTTCTACACTCGCGGCGGGCCTTGCTTCCTCACTCTCGGAAGCCAATGATGGTAAGGTACTTCTTGTCGATGTAAACCTCGGCCCGGAGGAGGTTCACCCATTCTTTAAAGGCAAGCCTGCATATCCTTTGAATGCTGCTCTGAA
The DNA here is from genome assembly GCA_036265575.1 of Pyrinomonadaceae bacterium. Taxonomy (GTDB): domain Bacteria; phylum Acidobacteriota; class Blastocatellia; order Pyrinomonadales; family Pyrinomonadaceae; genus PSRF01. The sequence continues at coordinate 385 of DATAOU010000172.1, read as the reverse complement.
GCGCCAAGAGAAGATCACCTCAGCTGCAGATAACCTCTATCTGGCTACTGTGGGACGCCCCAATCCGGGTGGAGCGGCACAGATTGGCTTAAAAAAATTCTTCGAGCTAATGCCTAATCTGAAAGCGAGCGACTTCGATTACATTATTTTTGATATGCCGCCGCTGGAGCAGACGAGTCCAACTTGGGGAATGGCTGCATTCATGGACAAGCTGTTGCTGGTCGTCGAGGCAGAAAAAAATCATCGCGATCTTATAAACCGCAGCTACAGGAACTTAGTCGCGGCGCGCGACAATGTGGCGGTGGTAGTTAATAAGACGCGTTCGTACATACCCAGGTGGCTCGATTCAGGACCCTGAGCCAGCGGACTGTTGAACAGTTCGCTG
>DATAOU010000171.1:0-6642 GCA_036265575.1 Pyrinomonadaceae bacterium | reverse complement strand
CCGATGCAGGATGAGATTTTTCCAGACGAGGACGATTTCGGTCGCATCTTTCGCAATAACTCCGTTATTTCAGCGGCTGGAATTCCTCAGTTCGCTGCAATCATGGGTAACTGTGTGGCCGGTGGGGCCTACCTTCCTGTTCTTTGCGACAAAATTTTGATGACAAAAGGGAGCGGCTTGTACCTGGCAGGTCCTTCCCTAGTGAAAGCAGCCATTGGCCAGATTGTCGACGCAGAAGAACTAGGTGGCGCGCAAATGCATGCCGAAATTAGCGGAACGGTGGACTTTTTTGAAAAGGACGATCAATCCTGTCTCAATCGTCTTCGGTCGCTCGTTGGATTGCTGCCCGAAGCTGGTTCGCGCGGCGCGCCCGGCGGTCGCGCCCTACCAGCACAAAAATCGAAGCCGGCGAAAGACCCGGATACAGTTTATGATCTGATCAGCTTCGATGGACAAAAGCAGTACGACACCCGCGATCTACTGGCCACAGTCGTGGATGAAAACTCTGTCGACGAGTATAAGGCGGACTATGGCAAGACAATCGTAACTGCGTACGCGCGCATTAACGGGCGCCCTGTAGGAATTGTTGCCAACCAACGTTTGCAGGTCAGAACCAAAAAAGAGGGAATTCAAATGGGTGGCGTCATTTATTCCGACAGCGCAGATAAGGCAGCGCGTTTTATCATGGACTGCAATCAAACAACCTTGCCCATCGTCTTTTTCCAGGATGTTACCGGTTTTATGGTAGGTCGCGACGCGGAACAAAGCGGAATCATTCGCAGCGGTGCGAAGCTAGTGAACGCGGTCAGCAATTCCATTGTGCCGAAGATCACGGTCGTGGTGGGAGGGTCATTTGGCGCGGGTAACTACGCGATGTGCGGCAAGGCATACGATCCGCGGTTTATTGTTGCGTGGCCCACTGCGCGCTACGCCGTAATGGGTGCGGCCCAGGCGTCAGATACTGTGTTCGCGATTCTCGCTCGCGCAAAGGAACGAGGTGACAAAAAGGCGACACACGAAGAACTGGAAGAGCTCCGTGTAAAAGTGAAACAAAGTTACGAAGAACAAACCGACATCCGCTACGGCGCGGCTCGCGGTTGGGTGGACGCCATTATTCAACCACACGAAACTCGGGACGTTCTGATTCGCTTGTTGCAATACGTTACTCGCCCAATGCCACAAGCACATTTCCACACTGGCGTCATCCAGGTCTAGGTCGACAATTGTAGGGCGTCTGTGTCAGACGCCACCCGCAAATGGCGTTTCACAGAAACGCCCTACAATTCTGCGAAAATCTGCGTAATCTGCGGTTAATAAAATGCCCACGGTTCTTATCGAAAAGCAAACGCCGCAAGTCACGGTTCTTACTCTCAATCGACCCGAACGCCGTAACGCGCTAACGATTGAGTTACTCAGTGAACTCAATGCCGCCATCAAGATCGCTGCCGATCAACCGCAGGAACGCGTCATCATTTTGCGGGGAGCAGGCGCAGCATTTTGCACGGGACTGGATTTAAAGGAAGCGGCCGACCAGACAAAGGCGCATGCGACAGCCGAGATGGTGGCAAACACGTTGATAGCCATTAGCCAAACACGTCTTATCACGATCGCTGCCGTGCATGGCGCGGCCGTTGCAGGCGGTGCGGGGATCATGTCGGCGTGCGATTTTGTTGTCGCAGCACAAGGCACGAAAATCGGTTATCCCGAGGTGCGCCGCGGACTGGTCGCCGGACTAGTGATGACGTTCCTGCGCCGGCAGGTAGGCGAACGAAACATGCGCGAGCTGTTGTTAGGTTCCGAGTTAATCGACGCAGATCGCGCAAGGGAAATCGGCCTTGTGAATCGTGTTGTCGCGCAAGCTGATTTGATGAATGAAGCGCAAACATTTGCCCAATCGGTCCTACAAGGCGCCCCTGGCGCGCTGGCGCAAACGAAGCGACTGATCGAAGAACTTTGGTCAAGCTCGGTGAAAGAAGATGTCGATCTTGCGCTTAAGTATCACATGCAAGCGCGCGAATCGGAAGAGGCGCGCGAAGGGATTACCGCCTTTAACGAAAAGCGGAAGCCGAACTGGCTGAGCGGAACGTAAACGGAGGTCAGGCAGCCTTGTCCGCCACTGGACAGATTCGCTGCGGCGAGCCTGACTCGCCTGGCAGGCTGCCAACCTGTCGAGACAGCCTCTCAATGGCCTGAGAAAAGATGGTTGGGACTCTAGGCGGCTTGAGGAACCGGCGTTCCTTGTCCAGCCGCTGGCCCTTGATATTGTGCGCTGCCGAAACCAAGGATCGGCCAGAAAATGATGCCCAAAAGAGCGAGGCCGATTCCGAAGCCCACACCTTTACCGAAGCTCTTCGCCATATCGACGCAGAGAATTATCCAGGTAATGAAGTTCACGAACGGAATGAACATCAGGATCACCCACCAGCCGGGCCGGCCCGCGACCTTGCATAAGAAATAGCGGTTTAGAATTGGAACAATCGCAGCCCAGCCCGATTCGACTTTCAGCTGATGCCCGACAAGCGCTGAGCCAAACGGTCACGGTTTGAGGATTTTGCGCCTAACGAAATTAGATTGTCTAGAGCGACTAAAGCACAGACCGCCATTATCTGATTGTCTGCACGATCAGTTGCTTTGTCGATATTGCCGGTGCTGGCATGCACCGCGCCATGCGTGTATCGAGAGTAGATTCGATAATGGCTGTCATAAAACGGTTTTAGTTTCGCTTTGTCAGCGAGATACTCAATACTCGGCTTGTCGTCTACATTGGGAACGAGAACCTTCGGAAATTCCTTTTTGAACGCATTGTCAAACAGTTCCCAGGTTTTGTCGCTCTGTGCTTGCAGTTGAGGGTCGTTCCCTGCAATTCGCAGCAAATGCTTATCTTGAAGGTGTTCCGAACGGGCAATGCGGTAAAATAAATCGGGATGTTGACGGGCAACTTCTAATCGAATCATCATCTCAATCGCAGGTCGGACGAGAAACTTTGAGCCATCCATCCGTCCTCCCGACGGAGAAAAGCAAATCCGTCAACAGCGCGTTGCAAATGCTTAGACGACCAGAATCGGTATGTATCAAGAAGCGCGTTGACCTTTTTGCCGCCCAACGAGTCCAGCGCGTCCATGAGCTCGCTATTAAAATCCTCGACCAACTTTAGAGATTTTTCTTCGCCAGAGGCGGAGTGCATGGACACATTAGACCTTTGAGATTCAGATTTTTCTCGTGCGGTCGCACAGATTGCGAAGAGCACCAGGGCGCCAAATGGCACAAACACAAGAACGATCCACAAAAATGTCAGCTGCGCGTTTCTGAGGCGCGGGATCGACAGCCCGAAAATATTATACAGGAACGCCAACAGGACGACGATTTGCAACAGGATGCCAGCAAGCCGCACGAGGTCGGCCGGAGCGCCAACGAAAAACAGGAACGCAGCTGCTACGATCACAAACGCGATTAAGCACCTGATGAGATATTGTTTTCGGGTCAGTGTGCGCGGAAAAAAGACAGATGGTTGCGCCATGAGCGAATTCCTAACCAACACTGCTTGCCTGTGTGAAATGCATAATCGTCACAACGCGCCACCGCCATTTGCACCGCCAGCGATGGTTTTTGGCACTCGTTAGGCTAGCTGAGAGATTTGTTGGTGTTTCGCGAGCGAACTCCGAAATGCTCCGAGGTGAGAACAGCCTAGTCGCGTTCGTCCCCACCACCGTCGTCTCCTCCACCATCGTCACCGCCATCATCTCCTCCGTCGTGATCCCGGCCATTGTCATCTCCGCCGTTGTCATCTCCGCCATTGTCATCGTCGCTCGCATCATCATCACTCATGTCCTCGCCTTCATCGTCTGAAGCGTCTTCCATGCTATCGTCGCCGGACGCACTTTCTTCACCGGCGTCTTGTTCAGCAGCTACTTCTTGTTCTTCTGCAGCGAGCGTATGGGTCGGTTTCATCGCGCTTGCCATAGTGAAAATGCTAAGCGAAAGGCAGAGGCAAAGACCAACCAGTCTTTTCATGGTCGTGGCCAGCCTGATGAGCTGGAGGCAGGGTGTCAATCATTAATAATCCAGTCGCGCACGACCAGACTTTACGGATCGGAATCGAGGCGCGATGGTCGCGCGCAGATGAAAACGAAAAGCGCATCGCCGAAATTCAATTGGCAATCCAAGACCGGATGGGGCGTGCCACTGGCGTGGCTGACACTTTGTGTTGTCTGGAGCTCGACGTGGCTCGTTATCAAGATCGGATTGCGCGATCTACCCCCAATTTCTTATGCAGGCATCCGTTTTCTCGTCGCAATCATCGTCCTTTTTGCGGTGTCCGCCGGACGAGTGGGCTTGTTACCACAGCGCGGGTTCGACTACCTGCTGCTAGCTTTCACTGGTGTTCTGATGTTTGCCGTCAATTACGGTCTTCTTTTTTGGGGCGAACTGCACGTTTCATCTGGTCTGGCAGCGGTGTTGCAGGCGACTATCCCGATCTTCGGCATGCTCTCCGCGCATCTAATGCTTCCCGACGAACCATTGCAACTGCACAAACTTCTAGGTGCACTCCTCGCGCTCGGCGGCGTAGCAATGATCTGCGAGCGTCTTCTCGGTTTCAACGGTTTGATGGCGTTCTGGGGCGGGCTTGGTATCATACTCGGAGCCGCGAGCGCTGCGTTTTCGAACGTGCTGCTAAAATCGCGCAACGTGCAACTCGCACCGGCGATGATTGCTGCCTGGCAAATGATTTTCGGCGCAACGCCGTTGCTCTTGATCGGAGTCGTGGTCGAAGGAAATCCATTGCGGTTTCATTGGAGTGCAGTCTCGATTTTTTGCCTGCTTTATCTCGCAGTGATCGGCTCGGCGCTCACCTTTTTGCTTCTTTACTGGTTATTGCCGCGAATGACTGTCGCTCGGCTACAGGCGATCTCGCTCATCACGCCACCTGGCGCCGTCGCGTTAGGTTGGGCATTTGGCGGCGAGACATTTTCGCTGTGGTCGCTTCTTGGCGCATGCCTGGTGCTCGCCGGTGTGTGGATGATTTTTCGAAAAGGAGACGAGGCTGAGCCGGTGATCCAGGAAGGCTAGTTTTCCTATTCCCACTCATGCTCTAACAACCACTCTGTACAACAAAAGGGTCGAGGCACAGGTAGAGATCTCCTCACACATTGGCTTCTACCCAGGCAGCGATTGTCCCTTGGCCATGCGTCGTGCCGAAAAGCTTGTCAGGGCAACTGGTCCCACCTGGCCGGCAGTAACCTGGCGTGAAGTCATGACCGAAGATGTTTGTGCGTGGAACATGGTATTGCTCAAGCAACCAGCGAATAAGCGCTGCCGATGCAGCAGCCTGGGGCGCAGTGAGCGCCTCGGTTTCAGCGCCGACATGTTCGATTCCGATGGAGCTCTCGTTTGCGCCCATACAATGATTGGCACGATCGCTATCACTCACCATTTGGTAAATGTCGCCGTTTCGATCGATGACGTAATGCGCCGAGACCTGGCGACCGCCTGATTTTTGGAACTCCTCGATCGTGCCCGCGAGTGAGGCCTCGGTGCAGTGTAAGACGATCTTGTCAATCCTCGCGCCATTGCGACAGGAATGGTTTGGACTCTGAATGAACTGTTTGATTGCCGGTTTTGCATGCGGATTACTGCTGCCGTGACCGACGCGCTTCATGGTTAGCGTCGGCTTTACCGGTATGGCTCGGCGCGCTGAAATTGTTATCCTAACGATGTCGTCAGTGTTTAGTCCGAGGGCAGCTGCCAGTCCTGGCGATAAGTCCGCAACTCGTCCGGTGGACGGGTGCGGTCCCCAATCAACTGGGCGGGCATCGACCGCGCGGCCATTCTGAGGATTTTCCACGCGCGCAAGAGCGCGTCGCAAAAACTCCTTCGGTGTGTCGGCGTAATTCCAACGACAGGCGAAATAGTATCGATCGGGGTTAAGCCTGCGCCCAAGACCGCTTGTGCCAGGTGGTGATGCTGGTAGAAACAAATATGCGTACTTCGGGTCCTGGAGATCGGCCTTGGTAAAGAGAGCAAGGCCTTCGTTAGCAGCCATCCCGAGATCGTGCGGTCCGCCAAAGATGGACATTTTGCCTTCCACACGAAAAAGAATCTCCTCAGGCTGCGCCGGTAACGGCCGTACTGCGGTAACCTTTCTCGGCAGCTTCGACCGGGATTTTCGAGACGAAGATTTTGCCTTCTTCGTGACGCGAGGTTTTTGCGGCGACCGCCGGGTAGGTCGTTTGCCTGACTTTGGCTTACGTTTGCGCGGAGCCATTCGCCTTTATTTATTGCGGCGGCGGCCAGGCGTTGCCGCGAGTATATCCAAGCGTATCGAGGACCCCGCGGTCGAGGCCGCGCAAAATGTGGCGCATTAGGTTGAGTGTACCATCGGTAAGGAAATACGCGCCGTGAATGTCTCCGACGCCCTGCTGGAAGAAGCTCGAACAATCCACGTCCCACACATTATCTGTTGGCGACGACGGATCTGCCAAAGGCGGGTGATGCGGAAGACCGCTTCGGCCCAGACGACGCATGCCGAAATGCTTCAGGCCCGCAGACGCTCCGAGGACAGTGTCGCGTCCAGTATAAAGCGCAGTGATTCGATAGCTGAGATTAGCCACAGCGTTGCCATCATTGTTATCAGGCGCGCCCGCG
>DATAOU010000170.1:0-5431 GCA_036265575.1 Pyrinomonadaceae bacterium | reverse complement strand
TTTCTTGATCGGAGTAAACAGAATGTAGATCAGCGTGCGATCTAGAAAGTTGAGAACGTAGACAAGAGTGAGCACGACCAGTGCGTACCACGAGTAGGCGGGTACTTTGTCGATGACGATAGTTGCTTTTTGATTCGTTGGTTGAATAGGTTTAGTGCTCATCTGGGTCGATCAGTCTCAACTACCTCACTGGGACCGCGGGCGTCCCGCCCGCATTCATAAATCGCGTTTCATGCTTAACCTGCCGAGCGGGTGAGAGCATAAAGGCTGGGGTGGAGCGAAGCGGAACCCCAGAAAAAGCGAACCGACAACCAGCCTGGCGGGCGAAGCGTGCGACAGCGCGAACGCCTGACCTGATTCTGTTGTATAGGCTGTCGCCAGTCCGCGGGCTTTTTGGTATTAATTCAACCATCCTGGGGTTCCGCTTCGCTACACCCCAGGCTCTATGCTATCGCCCGCTTCGCGGGCTTTTCCTTGGCCCAGATCATCTTGCACCAGCCCACGCCTTTCAACCGTACGGCGTGCGCGGGTAACCTATTCCACCAGCACTACGGCCTCGCCGCGGATTAATGTCTCGCCGCGCTGGTTCTCGCAAACAGTTTCCAGCGTCAGGATCGGCTTCCCTTCTTTGATCTTCGTCACTGTAACTTTCGCGGTGATTGTGTCGTCGGGAAAAATCGGCGCGAGAAACTGAAGTGTTTGACTCAAATAGATAGCGCCTTGCCCCGGTAGTTTTGTTCCCAGCACCGTCGAGATCAGCGAGGCTCCCAACATTCCGTGCGCGATACGTTTGCCAAATCTCGTGGTGCGCGCAAATTCATCGTCTAGATGAACGGGATTGAAATCCCCGCTTAGTTCGGCAAACGCGCGAATGTCCGCGTCAGAAATTATTCTTGAAAGCGAAGCAGTGTCGCCGAGTTTGAATTTCATGGTTGCTAAACCAATCCACAGATTTCGCAGATTTCGCAGATTAGAAAGAGCCATTTACTCTTCTCACCGTTCTCTCTTAATCTGTGTAATCTGTGTAATCTGCGGATAAACCTTTTTGCTTTCGTCTACAAGTAAAGATTGTCGATCAAATCGCGATGATGCGCGGTGACGACCTCGCGTTTCAGCTTTCCAGTCGGTGTGACCTCGTCCTTTTCAATTTCAAAATCGTGCTCGACAATCGCGAACTTCTTAATAGACTCGGATGTTGAGACCCGGGCGTTGACCGCCGCGATCATCTTCTCCACCACCTTACGCATCGCCTCGGATCGCGCCAGGTTATTGGCATCGCCTGTTATTTTGTGTGTGCGCGCGAACTCGGCAGCTTCCGCCGGGTTCAGCGTAATCAGCGCCACCAGGTAACTCCTGCCCTCACCGTAGACAAGTGCGTGGCTAATCAGGTGGTGTTCTTTCAGCATGTTCTCGATGAGTGCCGGCGAAATTTTCTTGCCGGTTGAAGTGACAATCAGTTCCTTCTTGCGTCCGGTAATCTTTAAGAATCCATCGTCATCGAGCTCACCGATATCACCAGTTAGCAGCCAGCCGTCGCGAAACATTTCAGCGGTTTGTTGCGGCGCTTTGTAGTACCCGCTGAACATCATTTCACTGCGAACCATGATCTCTCCATCCGCAGCAATTTTTATTTCGCAGCCGGACATCGGTGGGCCAACTGTGCCGAACTTATGGTTGTTCGGATGATTGAACGCGACGCAGATATTTTCGGTGAGACCATAGGCTTGTAGAATCGGCAACCCCGCCGCATCAAAGAACTCGGCGACCTCGAGTGGCAGCGGCGCGCCGCCGGAAGTTGCCAGACGAATGTGACCGCCAAAGTAATCTCTGACTTTCTTCAGCACCGGCGCAGCGTAACTGTCGAATTCGGTTTGCAATTCTTGAGGAACTTCCTGCCCGCTCTGGCGCAACCGTGAAATTCTGCGGCCCACTTCCAGCGCCTGATTGAACCGCTCGCGTTCTGCTTCCGGCGCAGCTTCAACGTCGGCAACGATGCGCGCATGAATTTTTTCGAAGAAACGCGGCAAGCTGGCGAAAACCGTCGGCTTCACTTCCAGCATGTACTCACCAAGCCGCGACAAATCATCGACGAAATAAGCTGAAGCGCCGGCATAGAGCCGGTTGTATAAACCGGAGATACGCTCCGCGACATGACAATAAGGCAGATAAGAAAAGGCAACGTCGGTGTCGAATATCGGAACTGTCTCGCGCATCGACTCGACGCTCCGGATGATATAGCGATGGCTTAGACAGGCGCCCTTGGGCGGACCGGTTGTGCCCGAGGTGTAAACCATAATGGCGATATCTTCGGCTTCGGCCGTTTCAGCGCGCTCGCTTAGGAGATCTGAAAAGCGTTCACGATTTTCACTGCCCCGGCGAACCAGTTCGCGATAACCAATAACCTGATCCGGTTCACTTGCAGCTTCCTCATCAAGTACGACGATGGTGCGTAACTTGGGTAAGGCCGCGCGAATGCTCATAACTTTTTCGAGTTGCGCGCGAGTATCGACGATAAGGAATTCGGCGTCGGAGTGGTCGATGATGTATTGGCACTGTTCGGCAGAACTGGTGGGATACAAGCCCACGCCGACACCGCCGGCCGCGATCGTGCCGATGTCGGCGATGGGCCACTCAGGGACGTTGCCCATCAGGATAGCAACCGAACCGCCTTTCTTAAGGCCTAACGACAGCAACGCCGCTGCAAAATCATGCGCTTCGCTATTGAAGCGATCCCAGGAGATTGGCTGCCACTCTTCGTCGCGGCGAACGAAGAACACGTTCTGCGCGGGCTTGGCTGCGCAATACTTCTGCACGCGATCCCTGAATAGCGAATAGATGTTCGGGTAGTCCATTGAACTTCAGATCTCAAACTTCAAATCTGAGATCTCAAATTTGAGATCTCAGATCTCACAACTCGGAATTCGGAACTCGGAACTCGAAACTCGGATCTCGGAACTCGGAACTCGGAACTCGGAACTCAGAACTCGGAACTCGAAACTTAGAGATTGAAAGGTCACCAGCGAAAAGCAACACAAGCCATGTTAAGTCCGCCGCCGGACGCGCACATGATCAGATTGTCGCCGCGCTTCAACTTGCCTGCGTGCACCGCGTCATCCAGGACCATCGGAATGCATGCCGATCCGGTGTAGCCCCACTTCTGCATAATCGTGTGCGTCCGCTGCATCGGTACCTCGAGCGACTGCATCACCGCCGTGATCGTGCTCACGTTTACCTGAGTAAAGAGAAACAACCCGATGTCATCCAACGTAAGACTGGCTTTCGCGAGGACTTCGCGAATGATCCTGGGCCAGCCTTCCATATTCACTTCCGGCGGGTACCTTTGCGCGAAGCGCAGTTTATTCCAACGACCTTCCTGCAAAACTGCTTCAGTTACAGGCATTCGAGTGCCGCCAGCGTAGATACCCATATATTCCGAAAACGCTCCATCAGCTACCAACTTGGAAGCGAGAAATCCCGGGCCCTCCTGGTTCGCTTGCAAGACGACTGCGCCAGCGCCGTCAGCGAAGATTGTTGCGGTCTTCTTATCGCTCCAATCTAAATACTTGCTCATCGCGTACGCGCCAATTACCAGAACGTATTCGTAGTCCGCATCCGCAATGATGAACTTCGAGGCCGTGTCCAGGGCGGTTACAAAACCGGAGCAGGCGCAATTAACGTCGAATGTGCCGGCGTTCTTTGCGCCAATGCGATGCTGGACCACCACTGAGGTCGCTGGAGAAAGTTGCTCAGGAGTATCAGTCGCCAGAATGATCAGGTCGAGTTGTTCAGGCGTTATGCCTGCCGCTGTCAATGCCTGCAAACTAGCAGCTGCAGCAAGGTCGGCAGTGCTTTCATCGGCGGCGCAGACGTGGCGTTCATTAATGCCAATCACGTGGGAAACAAACTCGTTGATGTCCTCGCCCAGCATGCGGCTGAGATCATCGTTGGTAATGATCTTTTCCGGAACGTAGGAACCGGTTCCAATGATGCGAGCGTAAGTCATGCTAGTTTTTCTCTAAGAACTCAACCACTATGCGATTGAAATCATCGGCCTGCTCGATGAAAAAGAGATGACTGCCGCCTGCGACCAGGCGTAAGCGGGCGCCGGGAATCTGCTCAGCGAGGTTACGCGAATTCTGCGCCGGCACGATCGCGTCAGCGTCACCGCTGAGAACAAGCGTCGGGGCTTTGATCGCACCGACGCGAAGCTCAGCGTTGAATCCGAGCCCGGCCGCCAATTGCGCTCGGTAAGCTTCTTCCACTATCGGATTTTCCAGCCGCAATTTGATCACCTCATCAACCTCGGCTGGGTGCGTGCGAACGAAATCCGGCGAGAATGCCGGCATCAGATTGCGCCGAATTCTGGCTTCGGTATTGAAGCCATCGGTCGAGAGCACCGCCGTCAATGTATCCAACGAAGGTGCGACATGTTTTGGCCCACCAAAACTGGTGCAGCAAAGTGAAAGCGAACGCGTTGCGCCCGGATAAGCCAATGCAAAATCCTGCGCCACAAAGCCGCCGAAAGACACACCGAGGATATGGGCCCGCTCAATGCCAAGCGCTTGCAGCAATGCGGCGGTGTCATTGGCCAGCAGTTGCATCGTGATCGCCTCACCTTTGAATGACGACTCGCCGATGCCTCGCGGATCGAAAGTTATTACCCGGAACTTCTTAGCGAGCGGATCGATTTGCTTGAACCAAATCCAGGCGCCGGCAGCAAAGCCGGGGATCAGGACAAGCGGCTCCCCAGCTCCATAAACTTCGTAGTGGAGGTCAACATCAGCAAGAGTTAACTGTGGCATGCGTTTGAAGGTATCCCACCGAGGCGCGTAGAGACAAAGCGATTGATTCGGCAACCTGAAGACCGTTCATCAATTGCCACGTCGGTCAGGAGGCGGCGCGACGTACCGAGCGGCTTCGCCGCCTTCCGTGCGATAAGCCTATCGCTTACCGGCGAACCGTAATCGTGGTCCAGGCTACGCCTGCGCGTTACCGTGGTTGCGAGCCGAGGCGCAGCCTCGGAAAAAAGCATGCGTGCAGTAAGCCATAGGCTTACCGCACGGAAGGTGGCAAAGCCGCTCAACTCTCCTCTTAGAAGTTCAGCTTGAATGCAAACTGCACCACGCGCGGGCCAGTGCTCGCTGAAATAATTCTTCCAAATGATCCGATCGCGATGTTGTTGACCGGATTAGCGTAGTTCACCCAATTGAACACGTTAAAGAATTCCGCCCGCACCTCGCCGCGGAACCGCTCGTTGAAGGGAATAAACTTGATCACGGAAAGGTCGACGTTCTTCTGTCCCGGACCAGTCAGGAAGTTTCGCGGCGTGTTGCCAAAGGGATGCGCCGGATCAAACGTGGGATTGGTGACAACTCCCACACCAACGTTTCCAGCAGGCGTGGGCCGTGAAGTTACGAACGCCCCCTGGTTG
>DATAOU010000169.1:0-2597 GCA_036265575.1 Pyrinomonadaceae bacterium | reverse complement strand
GGCGGCGTGGATGAAAACGCACGCAAAAGTGCCGAAGGAAAAGTTGATAAAATGGGGACGGCGATTTCGGATGAATCCGCTTTGGAATTTCCTAGTGTTTGAGGATTGGCTTCATCGTTTTCGTCACCGCGACCGATCTTGCGAGAAGGAACAAAATCAATCCAGCGCATAGAATCAGAAGCGAAAGACGCAGATGTGTTGCGGCCGAGAACGAAAGCCCGATTCCCGTCCAAGCCGCCACGTACGCAGCCAGACACATCGGACACTTCGGAATCAGCGCGACGATCACGCCTGGAACGATCCAGCTAATAAGATCGACACAGCGTCGAACGAATGATGTTGGCGATTTAGTTTTCATAACTGCTTCATGCGACCGCTAATTGATGCGCCGTGCACCCGCAGGGTGGCTGATGATAACGACCGGTCGCTTCTACCGTTCCGCCCTTGCCGTACATGTTCCGAGGCCGCGCCCAATCAGGGAGGCTGTGATACGGACCGTTTTCTTCGCGGCCCTTTGGCGTCGCGTCCAGAAATCGGTAGATACCAAGAAATTCTTCGCCGCCGCGACCGAACGTGGAGTAGGTGTGAAAGATTCGACCTGACTCGTCTTTGTAGAACACGCTGTTGCCCGACAAGTCTTCGATGTCGGTCGCCCATTCCGGTAGTGCGCCGTAGTTGTAGACAGCGCGACCCGAATCGATTTGCTCGCGGGTCCAGGAGACGTTGAAGTCGTAGTTGAATTCCGAGTGGTAGGAGGAGACCCAGCGGAATTTCCAGCCCATTCGTTTGCGCACGGCTTCGATTTCCTCAATCGGCGCGCGCGCGACTGCGACGTAGCTGACGTCGTGGTTCTCGAGATGCGGCAGGATGCCGTCGATGTGATCGACTTCAAGCGAGCAACCGACGCACTGCGTCTTTTGCCCCGGCCCGAGCATGAAGTGTTTGATGAAAAGCTGGCCGCGCCCATCAAACAGCTCGGCCAGCGTGACCGCGCCTTCCGGCGCGTCGAAAACATACTTCTTGTCGATCGTTACCCACGGCAACGCGCGGCGTTCCGCAGCCAGTTGATCGCGCAAGCGTGTCAATTCCTTTTCCCGTTTGAGCAAATCCTTGCGCGCGATCAGCCATTCTTCTCGCGAAACAATTTCGTGGTCTGACAACACTTCAGTGTTTTCGAATGTGATTGTTTCTGTGCTCATTTTTTCCTTTCGTTCTTCAAAAGTACAACGAACGAGCACATCGGTTCTGGACAGTCATATTCAGAAGCGCAGGCGACGTGAGCGATCACGAGCGTCGCCGTCGCCGTCCTACCCCGGCCTCAATTCCGCGCTCGACCGTGGCGCTCCAGCCTTGGGATGGCGGGGTGTCGCTGTATTCGTCGTGCCATTTCCACCACTCGTACGTCGCGGTTTGCGGGTAGCCCTCTGGCGAGTCCTCCCACTTCTCTTGGCGCCCGAGCGCAGTCATATCGAGGTAGCTCCAGGTGGTCCCCATTGCCTCGTCGCCACGGCCATTGATAAAGTATGTGCGGAACACCTTGTCACCGTCGCGGATGAATGCGTTGTGGCCGTGCCACTCGTCTACCCCGAAGTCTTTGTCGAAGTCGTCCGTGATCGTGTACCAGGGGATGCGTTCCCAACCCATCCGCGCCTTCAGACGCTTGATGTCCTTCTGCGGCGCTCGCGATGCGAACACGAGAGTGGTGTTGCGTGCGTTCAGATGGGCGAGGTGGCCAATGTGGTCAGCTATCATGGAGCAGCCGACGCAGGCGTGGTCGGGCCAGCCGTGCACGCCGGGCTCGAAGAAGGCGCGGTAGATGACCAATTGGCGGCGGCTATCGAACAGGTCGAGCAGACTCACCTTACCCTTGGGTCCGTCAAACTCGTACCCCTTCTCCACGGCCAGCCACGGCATCCGCCGACGCTCGGCGGCCAGCGCGTCCCGGGCCCGAGTCAACACCTTCTCTTTCACGAGGAGCTGTTGGCGCGCACCCTCCCACTCCTTCGGTGACACTACTTTCGGCATTTCCATGTCTTTGCTTTTTTCTGACGTCATTGTTTGTGTGCTCATTTTGCCTTTCATTTTTTCAATAGTACAACGAACGAAGGCATCGGTTCTGGACACATATTTTTGCCTGCCCGGCACGCGGCGCGAGATTACATATATATTATGAGCGGCTTCTTCGAGGAGTTGCAGCGCCGAAAAGTTTATCGCGTCGCCGCGGCTTACATTGTTGCCGCGGGGTTCCTGATCCAAATCGGCTCGGCCGCATTTCCAGCGTGGGATTTGCCGAACTGGAGTTTGCGGCTCTTGATCGCGCTTTTGTTAATCGGTTTTCCCATCGCGCTCCTTCTCGCCTGGGCCTACGACATTACTGCCAAGGGAATTCGGGTCACGCCGCAAACGCCCGGAGCTCATCGACGCCGCAATCTTATCTCGCTCATTGCCGTTGGTGTGATCGTGTCTGCCGCGGCCGGGTTCTTTCTCTTACCACGAGCAGTCTCGCAGAAAATCGACAAATCAATCGCTGTTCTTCCTTTTCAAAACTTAAGCAGCGATCCGGACAATGCTTATTTCGCCGATGGCGTGCAGGACGA
>DATAOU010000168.1:0-14213 GCA_036265575.1 Pyrinomonadaceae bacterium | reverse complement strand
AATATACCACAAAGAGGAGCGGCAAAGCGCCAAGGGCAAGGGGGCTAGGGCTAAGTGCAAAGAGCTAAGGGCAAAGCGCCAAGGGCTAAGTGCAAAGAGCTAAGGGCAAAGCGCCAAGGGTTCTTGACTCTTTGCTCTTTGCACTTCGCTCTTTGCCCTTCGCTCTCCGCCCTTCGCCCTTCCTTACTTCAACTGCTCGTATTCCTTCTTCGCCTGGATCAGCACTGGAAGATCTGGATCGGCATCTTTCCAGGCAGCGAAGAAGTTCTGATACTCGGTACGACTCTTGGCGGTGTCGCCAGTCATCGCGGCCGCGCGGGCAAGTCCTAAATGAGCCAAAGGGTACACAGGTGAGAACACCTCAGCGTTTCGGTGATCCAGTATGTTCTGATACTCAGCGGCTGCTTCTTTGCCGGAATGCAGGCCCAGGTACGCCTCGCCGCGCAGGTAGTTCACTGAGTATCCCGCGATTGCGCCTAATTCAAAACGAACAGCAGGCTCTGTAGCTTCGAGCGCTTGAGCATATTTACCGCGATTGTTTTCAATTGCGCCGCGTATCAACGGAACCATTACGCCATTACTTATTGTCTCCTGCGGAAATCGTTTTACCAGCTCCTCAGCAATGGATTGCGCCTGGGCGGTATCTCCGCATGAAGCAAAGACTAGCGCCGCAATGCTCAAATCAACTTTACCGCGCGAAAGAGTGATTGCATGCGCCGCTTTCTGTTTTGCCTCGGAGCAGCGACCAATAGCTGCCTCTGCGGATCCGGAGATTACCTCGTTCTGACTTGCGTTTTCCTTACGGTCCTGACTCAAAAGTAATTCCGTGGATTTTGCAGAGAACTCGAGCGCTCTTTTGAACTGACCGCGAGTGAAGGCCACGCCGGCCTGAAGATCAGAAAAATACGTTTCGGTGGGCTTGTTCGCAAACCAATCGAGGTCGCTCTTCATGGTCGCTTCATCGCCACGCAGAAAAGCAATATTAAAACTGTAGTTATGGTAAACGGCCCGATCGGGATTCTTGCCTAATGTTTCTTCGAGGGTTTGTTTTGCCTCGTCGAGGCGGCCCAGACGCATAAATCCCTCGACCAGATTTCCCTGGGCGGCGGCATTGTTTGGACTCAGGCGCACGGCTTCACGCGCCTCCTGGAGCGAGGCTTCGAATTCTCCGGTGAAATTGTAATTTACAGCCAAATTGTTGTGTGGGATGTAATCGTTTGGATAGGTCTGGGCCCATGCCTTCAGTGTGTTGATTGCTTCGTCACGATTGCCGGTTACATAGGTGTGATACTTTTCAGAGATGTAAAACTTTTCCCGCTCGCTTACCCGGTCGCGCAAGTCATAAGCCTTCTGACTGTATTCCTTGGCCAGTTCTGTTTCACCCCAGTTGTTATACGTCACAGCCAGCCGAGCGTAGGCAACTGCAAAGTTTGGATCTATTTCAATAGCGCGCTTATAAATAGGAATTGATTCCAAATCGTGGCCTTGCGCTCGCAAATCGTTGGCTTGAGAAAACGCCTTGAGTGCCTCGAGTGAAGAAGTAGTGGCCTGCTCAATCGGCGCGTCAAACTTCTTAATCGAGCCCAAAGACTCACCCAGCTTTTCGCGCAATTGCGACGCGACCCGGCCCAATGTGCTCAGTACTTGTTCCTTGCTGTCGGCTTCTCCTTGTTCGCGCGCGATTGCGTCGCCACTTTGCACGTTGATCGCTTCCAGCGTGATCACATAGTGACTACCCAAACTGGAAATCGATCCGGAGAGCATGGCCTTCAAACCCTGGCGCTGACCAATTTCGCGTGCCACGTCTCGCGTTACCCGTTCATCTGGAGAACGGCCCATGAAACGCAATGCTTCGCGCACTCTTTCTTCGGGATAGATATTTAGAAAGGGTGATTGCCCAAGTTGGACTGCCAGCGCTTGCTTCAAAGTTCCATCAAACACCGGCTCACCGGTTGTGTTTACAAAGTCAGCAAGCAGCACCGTATCTTTGTCCGTCAGCGCCTGCGCTCGATTGAAGTAGAAAAAGACAACAGCGCCGACCACAAGAATAAACAACGCGGCGATGATACCGGCGCCGGTCTTGTGCCGCTTGATCTCGCTGACAATGTATTCCGCGCTCGAAGGAACATGCGTCGCCGTCGCTTCGGCAGTCGGGGCAATTCCGCCGGATGCCGTGTGAATGGCAGCGACCGCGCCCGATTTGCTAAGCGTGTCCGGCGATACTGACCGTTCCAACTCTGCCTCGAATTCGATCTTCTGTTTCAAGCGCCGCAGGTCAGTCAACAACTCTTTGATGGTCTGGTAGCGCTCTTCCCTGTCTTTGCGCAGCGCCTTAGTGATAATCCAATCGAGCTCGGGCGGCACGTTAGGAGCGAAACGCGCGAGCGGTGGCGCTTCCTTTTGTGTGATTGAAACGAGCACGTCGGTCGAGGTCTCGCCTTCAAATGGAGTACGGCCCGCAACCATCTCATACAGCACCACGCCGAGACTCCAAATGTCGCTGCGGGCATCAACAGGTTTACCGCGCGCTTGTTCGGGCGACATGTAGTGAGATGTGCCCATTACCACGCCCGCATCGGTATGCACTAAGACTCTCGTCGATGCCTCGCCATCAGATGAACTGCGATCGATTGAGCTCTCGGTAAGTTTCGCCAGTCCGAAATCCAGCACCTTAACGTAGCCGTTGCGCCGGATCATGATGTTGTCTGGCTTGACGTCGCGGTGAATGATGCCGGCGGAGTGCGCTTCTTCAAGGGCGCTGGCCACTTGCACAGCGATGTCCAGAATCTCGGCAACGTCCAACGGCGCGCCGGAAATCTTTCGCCGCAAAGTTACGCCGTCAATGTATTCAGTGGCGATGAAATGCTTGCCGTCGTCGCTGCCGACTTCATGAATCGTGAGAATGTTTGGATGGTTAAGAGCCGAAGCGGCGCACGCTTCCTGTTCAAAGCGATGCAGCCGATCGCGATTGGTGGTGTACTCTTCGCCTAGAATTTTCAGTGCAACTTTTCGTCCCAGCTTGGTGTCTTCGGCGAGATACACTTCACCCATGCCGCCGGCGCCGAGCTTTTCCAAAATTCTGTAATGGGAAATTCTCTCGTTTTCCATTTTGGTCAGCGACCAAACACACAAGACGTATTACTTATTTAACGGTCGAGAACGGTTTGTGGTTTCAATATTCCCGCGACTCAATCGCGGTGTCAACGTAGCTTTAACAAGTCGATTGCATTCACGAATTCAGTTCCCGATTGATTCACCGTCACCCTTTTTGTTTTAGAGGTATGGCCGGAATCGATAGTGACCACGCTGCGAGAAACATGCAGCCCTTTGGCCAGCACGGCGATGAGTTCGCGATTAGCAGCGCCATCAACAGGCGGAGCAGCCAGACGCACGCGCAATGCTCCGTTGTATTCACCTACGATTTCGCTTCTTGAGGCGCGCGGCACAACGTAAACCTGAAAAGTCACTCTGCCGTCTTTTTCCGAATAGTTAATCATGAGGCCACCGAGTGGCAATGAGGTCAGTACCCTCCTTTTCCGCGAATTACGCGAAAAAGATCAGTTGCCAACCCCGCAACAGAGTGCCCGCAACTGCTGCCTGCAGCAGCCAGATGATGACAAACGCAACGATAGGCGAGATGTCGAATGCACCGACAGGCGGCACGTGGCGACGCAACAGACTAAGCAATGGCTCTGTGATGTTGATTAGAAACCGCATAATACGATTCCTATAACCCACCGTTGCCCAGGAAAGAATTATGCGAATGAAGATTGCCAGGCTGTAGAGCCCAAGCAAGCCGTAAAGCAAGTATCCCATTGTGGCAATTAAAGAATGCGCGCCGACGCTGAGCAGCATTCCTGCAAGTGTGTTCGCAATACCGGCCACCAGCTGCAAAGCAAACCAGCCGAGCAGTATTGCAGCGAGGATAGCTACGAGCGGCGCGTACTTTGGATCCACTGCCATGCGCGCCAGGGTGCGGCGCACTGGACCAATAACCGGATCGGTCAGGCGGCGAAGCGTTATTGAACTCCAGCTGAAAGGATTCAAATCAGCCTGGTTCGCAATCATGCGCAACACAACTAACAAGATGATCACGGCAATTGCCGTGATCAATGCCCAACTAAAGAACCAGTAGATTCTCGCCAGAATCAACACAATCTCTTCCTAACTCCGCGCGCCAAAAAGCGCGGTACCCACGCGAACCATCGTTGCTCCTTCTGCAATTGCCACCTCAAAATCGTGGCTCATGCCCATCGAAAGCTCGCCCTTACTGGAATTGCTACCAGAACCAAAGTGTCCCTGCGCGGCCAACTCATCGCGCAGCTCGCGCAAAGCTTTGAAATACGGACGACTGCAATCCGGATTTTCAAAGTAGGGCGGCAAAGTCATCAATCCAATCAGACGAAGACGCGAACATTGTTTCAGAGCCGCAAGCAACCCGGGCAGTTGCGCCGGATCGATCCCCGACTTGGTCGCTTCCCCGCCGAGATCCACTTGGACCAGCACATCCAGGGTTTCCCGATTCTCTTCAGCGCACATTCGATCGAGTCGCTTCGCCAGGGCTGCTGAATCAACGGAATGAATCACATCGAAAAGACCTACCGCCCGCCTCGCCTTGTTTGCTTGCAGGTGTCCCACCAGATGCCAGCGAGCCGCGGTGCGTCCCAGTTCAATGATCTTCGCTTCTGCTTCCTGAACTCGGTTCTCGCCCAGGTCACGCATGCCGATTTCGAGCGCAACTTTCAACGTCGCTGCTGGGTGCGTTTTGGTGATGGCCACGAGCGTAACTTCGGCCGCCGAGCGGCCGCTGGCGCGCGCGGCTGTCTCAATTCGGGCGCGAACGTCCGCGAATCGGTCGCGCAGCCTCTCTTTATCGTCTGGGTTCGGCAGCATTCCGGTGGCAACACAATCGAAATGAAACAGCAAGAAGTCGTGTCAGTAGTTGGCGACGCCTACATTATCAGATCAATTCCACCGTCGCACTCGACAAGCCGGATGGGAACTTGAGAAATGTGTCAAAGGGGTTCTGAGGCTTGCTGAATGGCACGTCGATTGTTGTGAAAGGGAACAAACCGCAGCGCTCCCCGCTGTAAGAAGTCGGAACGGCGCAGCAATAACATCGCGCAATAATTTATCAGGAGGAAACCTAATGAGAAATTCAGTAGGCATCAGAAGTTTAGTAGTGACTGCGGTGGCGGCATTGCTGCTCACCGTGGCAAGTTCATCAGTGACCATGGCCCAGGGCAAGGGACACGGCAGAGGCCAGGGCAATGGCAATGGCACTTGGTCCAATCGCAGTGATCGAGACCGCTCGAACAGCATTTGGCGAAACACCACCGGCCATAATCGGAATTACGACAGACACTACAACAAAAAGTGCGGCAAGTTCGTTAATTGCCATGATGCTCGGGACGGACGGATTGATGGCCGCGGCCCACGTGGGACGAATGTGAGCAATGTGATTTCGCGCAACCGTTATCGCACGCGCTATAACACCAACAGCTGGCGCTATCGAAATCGCCGCGCTGTTCGTCGCGTTTACGAGCGGTAATTCGGGTCGCCTGTCCGATAAACTTTAGTTTTTCGCCAGTCCGATAAACCTTGGTTTCGTTAGATGCGACAAGGTGAAGCTTATTGGACACTACGAGCTGAAGCTTTTCGGACAAAGGTAGGGTTTCTTGACACCTCCTAAGCACGTTCGCATAATGCATTGCCCATGCGGATGTGGCGGAACTGGCAGACGCGCAGGTCTCAGAAGCCTGTGATGGTGACATCGTGGAGGTTCAAGTCCTCTCATCCGCACCATTTCTTAAATAGCAAAAAGCGAGCCCAGCCGGGCTCGTTTTTCTTTTTGGAACCGATCCTCAGCCCCCGCGTTTGAATAAAAGATGTCACATCGGCTCGCGTGACGGTGTCTTACCAATAAGTGCACGCAGGGAAATTGTTCTAGGGGGGCAACAATGGAAGCCGAATATGCTGACTCAATTCAATCCGACCAGGGCCGGCAGGAACGAACGTCCCTAAGGGCGGCAGCCCCGGCACCTTTAAAGATGACGGAGCGGCCCACCCGCAACCGCGTCCAGCGTCTTGCTGATTTGGCTCACATACTTGTGAGAGAGGCTGAAACCCTGGCCTCCGACAAGACGTTCACCGATGAATCCAATAAGTTGCGCACCATGAATATCGCGGAAGGCGTGGACTTTTACGATGAGGTTACGCGGTTTGAGATTAACCTGATAAAGCTGGCGCTGGAGCGCTCGGGGCGAAATCAGGCGGCGGCCGCGAGACTGCTTCACATCAAGCCAACCACGCTCAATTTTAAGATAAAGCTTTACGGGATTGAGTACTAGAAAAGCCGTGAATCGTAAATCGTAAATCGTAAATAGCAAAACCGTGGAATCTCGAGTGCGGCAGTGCCTCGAACATCGAAAACACCGCCGCCCGTTTCTATTTACCATTCACGATTCACGATTTACGGTTCTTAGTTTACTGCCTGCGAGGAATTGTCTGCCGCAGGTTCGCGGCCATCGGAAACAGTCAACGGCTGTTCATCGAACAGCGTTGAATTAATCAGCGTTTGCACCCAGTACTGCCCTGCCGCCGGAAACGTAACGTTAACAAAGAAACTGATGTTGTCGGCAAAGCCGCCCGGTGTTATTTCAAAACTGGTTGGTTGGGACACGACAATTGGGTGCTGCCGGTCAGGCGTCAGTATTCTGACTTCGGAAAGATGCGTTCCCTCACCCTGCCAGTGATTCACGACGGCAAATTTAATCAGCGAGACGGGCAACTGCTGCACCATGATGTTTTGGAACACACCCATAAACGAAAGTTTGTTGCCGACTTCCAACCGCACGTCATCACAAAAGAGCGTGTAGAGTAATTCGAGACTTTGATCGTTGGTTTGCTTTGCTGTCATTTTACTTTCCTGTCAAAAATTCAAGTTCGGTCATCTTTTGAGTCAGCTCTGCGCGTCCTCTGGGTCCACGAATACAGAACCGGGAGCGGTAGCGACCGGGTCATTCACTCAACAGGGGAAATTCATTTGCTGAGTAGCTGTTATCCACTAAAATATTCCAGCTTCGCGACGACTCGGTCGATCAGTGTTCGCAGACTTACAACAGGGTCAGTGGCTGACCCGGTCACTACCGCTCCCGGTTCTGTATTCGTTAACGCACTACAAGCTGGAATCCAGCACGCCCACTCTAACTGGTCGCTTGTACTGCGCAAGTGGCTTTTGTACAAACCCAGATACAACCCGGGGTTTCAGATTTCTACGGCCGTCGGGCTTAGCTTAACATCTTCTTGAACGCTTCCTCATCGAGGACGGTCACTCCCAATTCAGTTGCCTTGTCGAGTTTCGAGCCCGCTTCTTCACCCGCAACCACAAAATCCGTTTTCTTACTAACTGATCCGCTGACGCGCCCACCGCGCGCCTCGATGGCCGCGCGCGCTTCATCTCGCGTGAAGTCGGCAAGTGTGCCGGTCAGTACAAAAGTCTTGCCCGCAAACCTGTCGTCCGTTTGCTGGCGCGTCATTTCCATTTTGGTTTGCACTCCGGCCGCTTGCAATCGCTCGCACAGGGCCAGGTTGCCTTCATCGTCAAACCAGTCGCGCACGCTTTCCGCCACCGTCAAACCAATCTCAGGAACGTCGTCAAGTTCTTCCACCGTCGCTTTGCTTAACGCTTCGAGCGAACCAAACTGCCGTGCCAACGTCGTCGCCGTGCGATCGCCGACGTGGCGCAGGCCAAGCGCATAAATAAGGTTGGCGAGGTCCTTTTGTTTGCTGGCTTCAATTTGTGTGAGCAGATTCGAAGCAGACTTTTTTGCCATTCGTTCCAGGCCGGCCAGGTCCTCTAAAGTAAGACTGTAAAGATCGCCGGCGTCGTGCACTTTGCCGCTTTCGACAAGTTGATGGACCAGCGACTCGCCCAACCCTTCAATACGCATTGCCCGCCGTGAGGCGAAGTGCAACAACCGGCCCTCGAGTTGTGCCGGACAATCGGCGGCGATACAGCGCGAGACGACTTCTCCTTCGGGTCGTGAAATCTCGCCCCCGCAGACTGGACACTTGCGCGGCATGCGAAAAATCTTTTCAGCGCCGTTGCGTTTTGCCTCAATTACTTTGAGAACCTTGGGAATGACGTCGCCGCCCTTTTCGATCAACACCCAATCGCCGATACGAATTCCGAGGCGCTTCACTTCGTCGGGATTATGCAAGGTGGCGCGCGAGACGGTGGTGCCGGCTAGCACGACTGGCGCCAGATTCGCTACTGGGGTCAGCGCGCCGGTTCGTCCAACCTGGACCACGATCGAAAGCACTTGCGTCTCCGCCTGACGCGCAGCGTACTTGTAGGCGATAGCCCAGCGCGGCGCTTTGTTGGTAGTGCCAAACTCGTCTTGCAGGGCGGTCGAGTTCACCTTCACTACCAAACCGTCAATTTCATAATCCAGCTCGTCCCGCTTTGCTTCCATTCGGTTCGCGAACTCAATGACCTCGTCAATCGAATTACAAAGAACTCGCTCGGGATTGACGCGCAGACCAGCCCGTTCCATCCAGTTAAGCGCCTCCCAATGGGTCGCGAAAGGTTTTCGATCGCCCGCGAGCAGGTCATAGGCGAACATTTCCAAGCGCCGCGAAGCGGTGATTCTGGGATCGAGTTGGCGCAGGGTGCCGGCGGCTGCATTACGCGGGTTAGCAAATGGCGGCTCGTCCTGTTCTTCACGTTCAGCGTTGATTCGCTCGAAAACTTTTCTCGGAATGAACGCCTCGCCGCGCACTTCAACGTCGGCGATCTCAGATCTTAGATTTGAGATCTCAGATTTGAGATCTGAGTTTTTCGATTTCTTATCTGAGATCTCAGATTTCTGATTTGAGGTCTGAGATTTCTGATTTGAGATCTCAGATTTGAGATTTGAAATCTTTCCGGACGTTCCGTTTGCGCGCAGTCTGAGTGGAATACTGCGAATGGTGCGCGCATTGGCCGAAACATCCTCGCCGACGCGGCCGTCACCGCGCGTAACTGCCCGCGCCAGCACATGGTTTTCGTAGTGCAGCGATAGCGACAGCCCGTCGATCTTCAGTTCCGCTACATAATCAACAGCGCGGCCGTCGGCCAAACGCTGGCAACGGGCGTCGAATGCGCGCAACTCTTCTATGTTATAGCTGTTGTCGAGCGACAACATCGGTCGTCGATGGACCACCTGGGCAAAACCCTCAACCGGCCGCCCGCCGACTCGCTGCGTCGGACTGTCGCTGCTTATCAAATCGGGGTGTTGGCGCTCGAGCTCCTGCAACCGTTCAAGCAGCGCATCGTATTCGCGGTCGGAAATTTCCGGGCTGTCGTGAGCATAATAAAGCTCTTCGTGCCGGCGAATCTCATCGCGCAATTTGTCTAATTGCTGTTCAACTGAAATGGCTTTGGCCACGCTCAACACTCCACCAGTTGCCTTAAGAATTTTTTTCGCTTTGCGCGGTCCCTGCGCGACCACCGCTCGCCTGCGCTGCGCTGCTCGTCTTAGTTTTCGGTTCTGCCAACCGGTTTATCACGCGACCGAGCATACGGATGCTTTGAAGAAAATCGTCGAGGCGAATGTTTTCATCGGGACCATGCGGATTCGAACCCGCATGGCTGATGCCAAACGATGCGACCGGCGTAGGGGGCAAAGATGCCCCGCAAACGGCGCCCACCGGCCCGCTAGCCGGATCCATTGGATAGACCAGCGGCGGGATGCCATAAACTTCCGTTGCCGATTCGATCACTGCTCGAGCTACGGTGCTTTGGGCCGAAGATTTTGCGAGCGGCGCGCTGGCTAGTTCGATAATTTCAATATCTTTGAAGCCGCGTTCGTCGAGATGCGCGCGCAAGAGTTGCACCACCAGCTCCGGAGTCAGGTCAGGCACGAGCCGAAAATCCAATCTTGCGACCGCCAGGCTGGGAAGAATTGTTTTTATGCCCGCTTCGGTGTGACCGGTTTGAATGCCGCAGATCGTACAGGTCGGTCCAAAGATATGTTCTTTGACTAAGGCCGCGCCCTTCATTGAGCGAACCCAACCGCCGATGCGAAACTCATGCTTGAGACCCGCTTCGTCAATCTCGATCACTTTCAGCGCTTCCACGTCCTCGTCACTGATGGGCGCAATCTGAGAAGAGAAGCCGTCAATGGTAATCACGCCCTTCGGCGAGGTAATCGTCGCCAGCGCCTGCACCAGTCGCCAGGCGGGATTAGGAACGATCGCGCCCCACTTTGAATGTAAATCGGCACGCGCCCCGTGCGCCCGCAGCTCGATAAACTGAATGCCCTTGAATCCCAAACTGATCACTGGCCGCTCTTTTGTATCCTTGTAGCCTTCATCCCAAATGCAACCCTGTGCTGCAAACATGTCGGCGTGCTCGTTGGCAAACCGGTACAGGCTTGGGCTGCCCAGGCCATCCTCGCCCTCAACAAAAAACCGCAAGGACACCGGCAGCTTGCCAAAACTTTTTTGGTAGGCTTCGACGGCTGCGAGTCGCGCCACCAGATCGCCCTTGCTGTTAGCGGCGCCGCGCGCGTAAAGCTTGCCGTCAAGAATCGTCCCCGCAAACGGACCAACAGACCAGTGGCTCAGGTGTCCTATCGGCTGCACATCGTAGTGACCATAAAGAATGTAACTCTGTGGGCCACTGCCGCATTCGCCGTAAATTATCGGATAGCCATTGCCTACGCGATGCGAACGCGTGCCGATGCCCACACGCTGCATCATTTGCTCGACCGTCTCGGCAATGGCGCGCATGCCGGTACCGCGCGCAGCTACTGAAGGCATGCGACAGAGTGTCTGCAAACGCTCAACAAAACTTTGTGCGTGACGGTCAACGTATTTGTCGAAACGAGAAAACGTCATGGGTTTCTACGTCCCCTCCCTTTGGGAGGGGCAAGGGGAGGGTGCGAAGCTTGACGCGCAAACCCTCTCCCCAACCCTCTCCCAATGGGAGAGGGACAAGATTTCAAAACTAAAGTTTGTCGGACACCCGGTCCTCATAAAGAAGATACTGCGGTTTTTCTGTCGAGCGCTGAAAGCCCCCGCAAACCAACCCTGCCGCAAAAGCATTTTGAAACTCTGCGCGCACTCGGAGTTGTTCCTCACGAGCAGCA
Organism: Pyrinomonadaceae bacterium; assembly: GCA_036265575.1. Lineage (GTDB taxonomy): Bacteria > Acidobacteriota > Blastocatellia > Pyrinomonadales > Pyrinomonadaceae > PSRF01. Next base: position 3,078 of record DATAOU010000168.1, on the reverse strand, counting down.
CGAGGATCTCTCGCGCACAGACTATTCCAATCCGCAGGGATCTGAATCGTCTTCGCCTCGGGCATATCAATCGCCGCCGTCGCGCCCTGGGCCAACTTTGTCACTCTGGCGGATTGCAGTTGCCACTCCGCAAACAGTCGATCGCTGTCGATGCCAGGCGGCGGCGTGCCTTCTGGCCGCGGAGTGGTCGAGTAGTCCGTGCCATAGAAATTTGCGGCGTAACTGCGAACCATTACGCCCAACCGGTTCAGATTAAAATATGCATTGCGCGCTTGCATCGGATCCCAGGTCCACTTGATAAAGTTTCGCCCTTCACTTATTGCTCTCTCACGCTGGCTCCACTTTAACTGGGCGCCCACCCCCCTGTTCTGGTATTCGCGCGCGACCGCCATCATATGTGAATAACCAAAGACGGTTTCCTCGCGCACCGCCGCCATGTGATGAACAAAGCCAACCAATTCGCCGGCTACAAAAGCACCCAGCGTCCAACCACCAGCCTGGCGCGAAACAATTAAATGGCGACGGGGCGAGATTTCCAGTTCGGGCAAACCAAAAACTTCTCGCTGCAAGCGGATACAGCTATCGAATTCCTCGATGGTCGTGCATTCACGAATTTGAATGCCCTCCATCACGGTGCCTTTAGCGGTCCGGCGGGTAAGCGTAGTGAGGTACGGAGCCCGCCTGTCTCGCGGTTTTGCAAAGTCACAGTGCCTTTCAACAGCTCCACCAGGCGGCGACCAACGATTATTCCCAACTCATTAAGATCGGTCTTTCCCGCGCGCGGACTTTCTTCAGGATCAAACACTCGCGACATATCCTTTATAGCCTCGCCCTCGTCGTCGATTCGCACTTGCAGCGTTGGTCCATCGAGCAATTCGGCATGGGTAGTCACGCGTTGGCCGGAACTGCTGCGACTCACCGCCCAGGAAAGAAAGGTGAAGAGTATTTGACGCAAGCGGCCCTGGTCCGAAACGATCTTTGTGGCCTCGGGCGCTAGTTCGTATTCGAGCGTCACCTCGTTCTTCTCAGCCAGGCGGCCAACTGCAGCGCAGGTATCACGTAATGTGTCGGCCAGAGAGAATTCGTGAAAGAACAACTCCGCGGGCCCCGATTCCAAACGCGACAAGTCGACCAGTTGATTAAGGCTGGCAAGCTGCTGCAACCCGGAATTCTGAATCTTCTGGCAAAAGCGCCGCTGTGTATCGCTCAACTTTTCTTGATCCAGCAGAATCTCAGCGAAGCCGAGGATCGATGTCAGCGGCGTGCGTAGTTCATGTGACATGCGCGCGAGAAACAGGGACCGGTAGTGCGAAATATGACGAAGCTCGCGATTCGCTTCTTCAAGCGCGGCTGTCCGCTGTTGCAATTGCTCGATCAGTTGCACCACGCGCTCGTCGTTGGACGGCTCGGTGCTGGGTTTTTGAATCTCTGTTACGGCCTTGTCAGACATCAATAAGGATCGATTGTGGCCTCGAAGCTCGGTTGCTCCGCGCCGTCGTACATCTCAATTGTTTCGGTAAGTGAAATATAAGACTGCTCCAGATGAGTGTCAAAGGCTTGCTTCTTTTTTAACTAAATCGTGCGTTATCATGCTGTTGCCCGATGGCGCCAGGCCTTTCAAAAAATTTCAGCGCCGGAAACGAATGAAGGGAACACTTAGCGACCAGCCTCTCGCAGAACTCATTCGCGAGATTTCTTCCAGGAACTTTTCCGGCACCTTGCGGTTGGAGCACGACCGCGCGCAGGCCGCCGTTTATCTTGAAAGCGGCCGCGTAATCTTTGCGGCATCCAACATTCGCTCACTTCGGCTGGCGCAATACCTGCAAAAACAGGCCCTGGTGGAAGAAAAGGAACTCGCACGGCTCAGCCAGAATCTCTCCGATTTGGATCTGGCAGCCGCGATATGTACTTCTGGTCTGGCCCAGCGCGAACAAGTCGATCAACAGCTGGCTCTCATGGTCGCCGACGTCTTGCGTGTGACCCTATTATGGACGACAGGAACCTGGGACTTTAATGAGCGGGCCCGTTTGGGGTATCCCATAGAGGTGACCGTCAATATCAACAATCTCCTTAGAGAAGCCGGGCAAAGAATGCCGCTCAAGTTCGTTTCTTCTCGCTTCCGCAATCCCAACGAATTGATTTCAAGAACTCTGGATGATGCAGCTAGTTTTGAAAATCTGCTGCCCAGCGAAAGTTTTCTACTGTCACGTTTGGACAGCCCGGTACGCTTGCAAGATCTGGTGGCGCTGAGTGGACTGCGCGAACTTGATACCCACCGGTTCATTTATGGGCTGGCGCTTAGCGGTATGGTTGCGCGCGAGTACTGGCACCACGCGTTTCGCGCGGAGCAGCCGGCAGCCGGCAAAGATGCTGGCGAAGTTGCACCAGCAAAAACAAAAACGCGTGAGGCTGAAGCGGCCGATAAAGCCGCGCAAGAACTGGCGGACCTGGAAACGTTTCTGGATCGACTCGACGAAGCAGGCGATTATTACGAGATTATTGGTTTGACTCCTGAATCCGACGCCGCTGAAATTAAGGTCGCTTACTACGCTCTGGCCCGGCGCTATCACCCCGATCGATTTCATCTGCAATCCGGCACGCCGCAACACTCGCGCATCAGTTCCGCCTTTGCGCGCGTGACGCAGGCTTATGAAACGTTAATTGAAGCTCGTGCGCGCGCGGCTTATGATGCGGCCCTTGAGCGAACGCGCCAATTTTCCGGAGCGCGAAAATCGAGTGCCGGGGGCGTCGCCAGTCCTCCTGATGAATATGAATTTCCGATGAGTGCCGACGACGACGAGTTCCCCGAGGCGGGAAAATGTTTCCGTGAAGGTCTCCATGCACTACAGTCTGGTCAGCTCAAACTTGCATTAACGCAACTGGCGGCAGCAGCCAGGCTGTCGCCACGAGACGCGCGCTATCGCGCCCACTATGGACGCGCGCTAGCCGCGGGGGAGCACACGCGCCGGCTTGCTGAAAGCGAATTCCTGGCAGCGGTAAAATTGGAACCCTCCAACGCGATGTATCGCACCATGCTGGCTGAATTGTATTTTAATTTGAACTTTCACCGGCGCGCGC
>DATAOU010000167.1:0-7963 GCA_036265575.1 Pyrinomonadaceae bacterium | reverse complement strand
GGTTGGTTAGAGCATTCTGTTATTGCGCTTTTTCATGACCAGATTTCGCGCTTCCGGCCAATCATGATTACGCAACCTGACGAAGATCCCTTCCAGGTCCTGGCTCGCGGTGAGATTCCGCAGTTGTCCGCCCTACGTATGCACAACAGCACGGTTTGGCGCTGGAACCGCGCGTGTTATGGCGTTGCGAACGGCATACCTCACCTGCGAATTGAAAATCGCGCGTTGCCCTCTGGGCCCACAGTTATCGATGAGATTGCTAATGCTGCATTTTTTGCGGGATTGATGCTGGCTCTGCCGAAGGAGTACGGCGACGTTGCCAAACGCATGTCATTCGACGAGGCCAAATCAAACTTTTTCCGCGCCGCGCGGCATGGCCTGGATGCGCAGTTCACCTGGATCGATGGTCAGGCCGTTTCGGCGCCGTCGCTGGTGCTCGATCAATTGCTGCCGCTGGCACAGCGAGGCTTGGAAAGTGCAGAGGTCGAGGCCGCTGATATTGATAAATACCTTGGCGTGATTGAAGAACGCGTGCGTAGCCGCCAGACTGGCGCTCGTTGGATCTTGAAGTCCCTGGCGGCCATGCCGCAGACTGGATCGAAAGAAGTTCGTTTAAGACAATTGGCCGCGACCATACTTGAACGCCAGAAAAAAGGACACCCGGTTCACACCTGGACAGAGGTCAAGAAAGCTGAACCGCTTAACTGGGAGCAGGGATATCGAACTGTGGGTCAGTTCATGTCGACGGATCTATTTACGGTCCAACCGGACGATCTTATAGACCTGGCGGCCAGCGTCATGGATTGGCGGCACATCAGGCATGTGCCGGTTGAGACTGAGGACGGAAAAATTGCCGGTCTGATAACCCATCGCAATCTACTTCGTTTGGTTAGCAGTGGCAGCCATGAGAAAAATCTCAACTCCATAACTGTTAGTGAAGTTATGGTACCAAACCCGGTGACTGTTGCACCGTCAACTCCGACTCTGGAAGCCATAAAGATCATGCGCGAGAAACGCATTGGCTGTTTGTTGGTGGTGGACTTGGGCCGCCTGGTTGGCATCGTCACCTCCTACGATTTTCTCGATGCTTCTGCAGTACTTTTTCAACAACATCTTGCTGCGCGCAGTGAACCTGTGAAAAGCCGCATCATGCGGCAAACTGGTTAGTTCAAAAGTGCGGAAATCTGCTCGCTGGTGTGGGAATTCACCCAACCCTCGCCGATGCGGCGTGTCAGAAATCAGGAAGACCGCACCGAACCCCCCGGCATATCCATTGCCATGACGATGCGGTTGCATTCAGTTCGTGAATAGGTTGGGACTCATAACTCTCTTATACTTCAGGCCGCTGCGATACCACCGACCGCGCAGGGGACTGGGAAAGTGGGCAAAACCGTTCTGAAAAACAGTAAACAAAAAATTCTCGTCGTTGACGATGAGAAGATGATCCGCTGGTCACTCGGCGAAGCGTTGCGCGGCTGGGGTTATCAACCAGTCGAGGCGGACACGGCAACGGCCGCGGTGGCTTTGTTTGACGCGGAAGCGCCGAATGCAGTGTTGCTGGATATTAATCTGCCTGATGGTTCCGGTCTCGACGTGTTACGCCAAATTCGCCGGCGGCAGTCAGACGCGGTGGTCATAATGATTACGGCTAACGTGCTGGTTGACGAAACCATCGCGGCCTTACGCGGTGGCGCCTATGATTTTATCGGCAAGCCAATCAACCTCGAAGAGTTACAGGTCGCGATTCGTAACGGCATCGAGGCCGGCCGGCTACGCAAAGAGATAAGTCTGTTTAGACGCGAGCGCCTGCAACAGTTTAGTTTTGATCAGATCGTAGGTCAGTCTCCGGCGATGCGCGAGATGCTGGAGCTGGCACACAAAGTTGCTGAGAGTGAAGTTTCCTCGGTGCTGCTGCAAGGTGAGTCGGGCACCGGAAAAGATCTCGTTGCCAAGGCCATTCATTATCATTCCACGCGGGCCAATTCACCCTTCATCGCAATCAACTGCGCCGCCCTACCCGGCACACTGATCGAAAGCGAATTGTTTGGTTATGAGAAAGGCGCGTTCACTGACGCCAAGGCGCGCAAAGAGGGACTGTTTGAACAGGCTGAAGGCGGCACGCTGTTTCTTGATGAGATAGGCGAGCTGGAGTTGAGTTTGCAAGCGAAACTTTTGCGGGTGCTGGAAGAGGGGTCATTTCGGCGCGTCGGCGGCTTAAAGGATTTGCCACTCGATGTGCGCGTGATCGCTGCTTCGAATCGCGATCTGCGCACCGAAGGCGAAGCCGGACGGTTTCGTTCCGATCTCTTCTACCGCTTGTCAGTAATACAAATCGACATTCCGCCCTTGCGTGAACGTGGCGACGACGTGCGGCTGTTGGCCGAGCACTACCTCGCCAGCTTCAAAGAGCGGCTGCGAAAAAATATTGACAGCATCTCCGACGAGGCATTGGAAACATTTTCTAACTATGAGTGGCCGGGTAATGTGCGCGAGCTGCGCAATGTGATTGAGCGGGCAATGATTCTCGAAGACAGTGATGAAATATCTTCCAGGTATCTGCCGCGCAATCTGACCGGAGATTTTCACCCGGTCGCCGGTTCGAGTGCGGATGGGATGCAGCAGGGGAATCATTTCCGCCTGCCTCCAAAAGGGGTTTCGCTCGATGAAGTTGAGATGTCGCTGGTGCGCCAGGCAATCGAAAGAAGCGAGGGCAATCAGACCAAAGCTGCTGAATTACTTGGGATTTCACGCGATCAGTTGCGTTACCGGTTGAAGAAACTTGAAGAACTTCAAGCCCGCGCCAAGGCCTGACGATTGCCCCTACACGCCCTTCAGTTTCGCTTCAGCTCGAACCAGTTCGGATCATCGAACATCACGCTAAAATCTCTTATACTTCCATTCGATGTCTGACTCTGCCCTCAAATACCTCAGCGATAACGCTGTCGCCAATGCCGGCGAACTGGAACGCTCGCTCAAAGAACTAGCCGATATCAAGTTCGCTCTAGACCAGTCCACCATCGTAGCGATCACCGATCAACGCGGCATCATCAACTACGTCAACGATGAATTCTGTCGCATCTCAAAATACTCGCGAGAACAACTGCTGGGACAGGATCATCGCATCATCAATTCGGGGTTTCATCCAAAAGAATTTATACGTGACCTGTGGGCCACGATTGCAAGTGGGAAAGTATGGAAAGGTGAGCTAAAAAACCGCGCCAGCGACGGGACAATTTATTGGGTTGATACCACTATCGTTCCCTTCCTCAACGCTGAGGGTAAACCTTACCAGTACGTTGCGATTCGCCATGACATCACGCAGCGCAAAGTGGCGGAAGAGGAAGTCAATCGCCAGGCCGCATTACTGGACGAAGCTCACGACGCGATTATGGTGCGCGATCTTGATGACAAGATCCTCTATTGGAACAAGGGCGCAGAAGTCATGTATGGCTGGACGGCGGGCGAGGCCATTGGAAATACAGCGCAATCGCTGCTATTCGAAGATCTGCCACCGGAGTTTGACGAAGCCCGGAAACAACTTGAAAAGACAGGCCACTGGCGTGGCGAACTTAACCAGTGGACGAAGGATCGCCGCAGGATCATCGTGGAATGTCGCTGGACCCTGGTGCGAGATGCGACGGGAAAGCCACAACAAAAGCTCGTCGTCAACACCGACATCACCGAAGAAAAGCGGCTGCAAAGCGAATTGCAACAAGCTGCGCAACTGTCGCTGGTTGGCGAACTGGCCGCCGGACTGGCCCATGAAATCAAGAACCCGCTGGCAGGAATTCAGGGGGTGGTCGACATTCTTTTGCGCCGCCGCGATGCTCACGATCCCGACAGCGAAGCGCTCAATGGAATCCGCAACGAAGTTGATCGCATCGATCAAACCGTGCGCGCCCTGCTCGATCGCGCCCGGCCGCGAGTGCTTGCGACGCACCCAAGTTCCCTCACGGAAGTTGTGCAACGCGCCGTCAACGTTGCGCGCGCGCAGGTTTTTGCCCGGCCAGAAGGAAGCATTCCCATTCAACTCATGGTTCCCTCCCAGCCGCTCATAATCTCGATCGATGCCGCGCAGATAGAAGACGCAGTCCTCAATTTGATTATCAATGCGATTGAGGCGACCGAGAATAAGGGTTCGGTTACAGTACATCTGTTTCACTCGCCTCAGGCCGAGACAAACGCCGAGACGGACGAAGTGGTAATCGAGGTTTCCGATAAAGGACGCGGCATCAGCGAGGAAAATCTTCCTCGCATATTCAATCCCTTTTTCACAACTACCAAAGGCGGCACAGGTTTGGGCCTGCCCGCAGTGCGGCGCATTGTTCGCGCGCATGGCGGCAGGGTCGAAGTTAAATCGACTTTAGGTCTTGGCTCGACCTTTTCGGTATACCTGCCGCTGCAACGAGACGACTAGCTTCCGTCCTGAGTGCGCATATCCACGCACATTCACGCCAAAATCCCCACACTATTTTCTTCCAAATCAGATTCGCTTGGCATTTAAGTGAAGCGCATAACTGGCATAAGGCTTGAAGGCTTTATCCGTGGCTTTCACAAATGCTTAGTACCCAAGGCAGGTTAAATGTCCTATGCGATCACTGCTTGAAAAAGAAGGCGAGGAATTACTGACGGCAGCCAGGATTGGCAGGCTGGGCTGTGTTGATAATGGCGAGCCCTATGTTGTGCCGATCAGCTACTTTTTTGAAGACGGATCGATCTACAGTCATTCCCTGCCCGGACGCAAGATCGATATTCTTCGCTCTCATCCGCGTGCCTGCCTCCAGGTCGACGATATTGAAAGCGACTTTAGTTGGCGCAGCGCAATTGCCTATGGCGACTTTGAGGAAGTCCATGAACCAGCTGAGCGTAATGTAATTCTCAGAAAATTACTCTCGCGTTTTCCTTTGTTGACGCCAGTCGAATCGACCATGGCTCTGGATGCCAGTGCGCCTGACAGCGTAGTGTTTCGACTGCGCATAGATCGCATCACGGGCATGGCCGAAGGTGAAACCGACTTACTGGTCAACCCTTGACTGTTTCACCCTCGCGCGCTTTCGCTCTCAGATTCATGGAACACGAACACACGATTGAAGCAATTGAGGACCGGCTTTCCGCCGGGCCGCGGCACAATTATCTACGTGATTGGATCTACGGTGGCATTGACGGTTCGGTAACAACCTTCGCAGTTGTAACCGGAGTGGTCGGTGCTCAGCTTTCGCCAATAATCATCGTCATCATGGGTTTCGCCAACCTGCTCGCTGATGGTTTTTCTATGGCCGCGAGCAACTTCCTCGGCACAAAGGCTGAGCATGACGACATGCAAAGGCTCGAGGCAATTGAACACCGGCATATCGAGCTCGCGCCCGAAGGCGAGCGGGAAGAAGTGCGGCAGATTTTCGCGCGGAAAGGATTTACAGGAGCAGACCTGGATCGCGTGGTGGAGTTGATAACTTCCGATCGCGAGCGCTGGGTGCAAACGATGCTGGCGGATGAATATGGTCTGCCGCAAGAGGCCCGTTCGCCCTGGTTGGCGGCTCTCAGCACATTTAGCGCGTTCCTCGTTTGCGGTCTCGCACCGCTGGTGCCATTCCTGCTTGGTATGAAGAGCGCAGTGTTGTTCTCAACCATTCTTACCGGCGCGGTCTTTTTCCTAATCGGTTCGGTAAAGAGTCGCTGGTCGAGCGCTTCCTGGTGGCGTTCAGGTCTTTCAACTTTTCTGGTCGGCGGCATCGCAGCAGCGCTTGCTTACGCTGTTGGCCTGTTGCTTAAGAGCCTGGCGTAAAAATCTCAATCGGTTGATAGGTGAATCCGATGGAAAAAATGAAGGCAAACGTTTTTCACGGCAAGAACGATATCCGTGTTGAAGAAGTTGAGCGCCCACATGCCGGCGCCGGTGAAGCAGTCATTCGAATCACGCTGACAACAATCTGCGGCACCGACCTGCACATTCTTCGTGGTGAGTACCCGGTTAAGCCGGGACTAATCATTGGACACGAGCCGGTCGGCGTAATTGAAGAACTGGGGGCCGGAATATCGGGTTACGCGATCGGAGACCGGGTACTGGTGGGAGCAATCACGCCCTGCGGTCAATGTCGCGCGTGCCTCTCGGGTCAACTATCACAATGCGGACATGGCGGGGGTTATGAAGCAATCGGCGGTTGGCGCTTTGGCAACACCATCAATGGCGCGCAGGCCGAATATCTGCTGGTCCCCAACGCGCAGGCAAATTTGGCGAAAATTCCCGATGAGTTGTCTGATGAACAGGTAGTTTTGCTGGCCGACATCGCCTCGACAGGTTTCAGCGGCGCCGAGTCCGGCGGTATTCGTATCGGCGATGCCGTTGTTGTGTTCGCGCAGGGTCCCATTGGTTTGTGTGCCACGGCGGGAGCAAAGTTGATGGGCGCCACGCTGGTAATCGGCGTTGATGGCGACGACAACCGGCTGGTCATGGCAAAACGCATGGGCGCAGACGTCGTGCTGGACTACCGGGCTGTGGATGTCGTTGCGGAGGTGCAACGATTAACTGGTGGTGGCGCAGACGTGGCAATTGAAGCCCTGGGCACACAAGAAACTTTTGAAAGCGCGTTGCGCAGTTTACGGCCGGGAGGAACGCTGTCCAGCCTGGGCGTTTATTCCGGCAAGTTGCAAATACCTTACGAGGCGTTCGCCGCCGGCCTCGGCGATCAACGCATCGTTACGACTTTGTGTCCGGGCGGCAAGGAACGAATGCGCCGGCTGCTGGAAGTGGTCAAACATGGCCGCGTGGATTTCACTCCGCTACTTACTCACACTTTTGGTTTGGAGAAAATTTCCGACGCTTATGAGTTGTTTGGCGGGCGCTCGGATGGTGTGCTGAAGGTTGCAATCAAACCCTGAGTGGCATCTTCGGCTTCGGAGTTGCGCAAAGTCTGTCAAGTTGGCCCACGCGGAAGCGATCTTATTAACACCGCGGCTTTAGCCCGGTGACCTCAACCTAGTAGCGAACCCTCAACCGTTTTAACGGTTTTTTCTGGTTTACGCGAGAAACCGTTGAAACGGTTGAAGACGTTGGAGCGTCTCGTATCACCGGGCTAAAGCCACGGTGTTAATGAAATCGCTCCGCGCGATAACTGTTGGTTGGACCACTGTGAGCGCTACTAGCCGCACCAGCATTTGCCACCTCTTGTGCCAGCTTTCGCTGTCTCATCCTTACGCTTTTGGGTGCCCGCTGGGCACGATGCGAAAACTTCACCAAAAAACTGCGAGAAAGCGCGCATTCATTCGCTGAGTAACGCCGCCGAGCCCTGTTTTGACTGGGGAAAACAGTGCTGCGAAACAGGTACGACTGTTGCAGTTCAGATGTCACGATTAGCTGTTTTTCTGGGCCATGGAATGGAGGCCGGGGCGATGAATTCAGAAGCGGTTCCTGTTGCGAAAACAATGACACGCCGGAGATTCTGTAATCGCGCGTTGCTGGCATCGGCGACGTTGGCATTCGCAGCAAGCGAGCTGAATGCGCAAGATATCTACCGAGAGGATGTGCTGCTTGAGTATCCGCCACTTAAGATCTCCGGCGCCGAGAGCCTTCTCCCCGGTTCGTTCCTCTATTTCAGTTACCCGACTTCTAATGACGAGGCTGTTCTGGTACGTGCGCCTGACGGTCAGTACTTTGCCTATGCGCGAAAGTGCGCGCACCGCGGATGCTCAGTCGACTTTAGCTCCGCGCGACGCTGCCTGATCTGTCCTTGCCACAAAGGGGCATACGACACACGGACTGGTTTTGTACTTTTTGGCCCACCTTTGCGACCGCTTGATCCAATCGTCTTACAAATGCGAAGCGGTGGAGAGCTATGGGCGGTGGGAAAAACGATTGGCAACCGCAATCCAAATGCGTGAGGCGATGCTGGCTCGGTAACCTGGATCGCTTCGCTGGTTAAAGGAAATCTTAGGAGGTTGAAATGAGAAACATGAAACGGATTTTTTT
>DATAOU010000166.1:0-7928 GCA_036265575.1 Pyrinomonadaceae bacterium | reverse complement strand
GCGCGGCCTGCACGTCAGGGAGATCGTAGGCGCGAAGCGAGTTGACCTTGTTAAGTCCTCGCTGCCAGGTGCTGCGTTGGCTTTCGATCGCGGTGCTGATCGTTTGTAGGCCGGTCTTTTCTGCGGGAGTAGTTAATTGCGCCTGCAACGTTTTGATGTGCGTTTGCAAAACCGTCAGCAACGCAACCGTATCGTCGTCGGGGTCGTCCGGATCGCCGGGATCGTCCTTGATGAGACGAGTCACGTTTCCCTCAACGGGATTGACCTGGACCGCGGCAAGCTCCGCCGGGTTCTCGATCGGTTTCTTGAACGCGCTCGTATCGAGTTTGGCTGAACCGATCGCATCCTCGACATCGCCAATCGGATTGTTGCCGTTATCGTCCGCAACGGAAAAAGACTTGATTGTCTGCTGCAACTGATCGTTTGCGCCGGCAGCGGCGAGAAGTTTCGCCAGCAGCGCTTTCAAGTCATTGACGACGGGCGTGAGATTCGCCGCCTCAGTTTGCAGCGCCTTCATCTCCGCAGATTTCTGAATCGCTTCTTCGCGAAACAGCAAACGCGCCGCGAGCAGTTGTCCGCCCATGCCGGCATTCACGTCCGGATCTTCGCTGATCTCGCTCGGAATGAGTTGTTTTTGCCAGATGGTTTGGGCCAGGGTGAGATTGAAAGCGACGAAGCTGTCGCCGCCGACCGGAAACGATCCGCCCGTTCCGCTCAAGCGATTTTGGTGAAAGCTGCGAATCACCGGATTGCTGCGAATTTTCCACGAATCGCCCTGAATAAATTCCTGCTCGACGTTGCCACCGAAGAATCGTTCGGCGAGCGGGATTGGACCATGCACTTGCGTCAGCGAGCCGCCGGTGAACTGCGCGTCGAGTTGGAATGGTTTGTATGGCGCGGGCTGAAAACGCAGGCGGTAAGCCGTGTCGAAAATCTGTTTCCGATAATCCAGGGACTGTTCTTCGCCGTTGTTGGTGAGCTGCAATCCATACGACGTCTTGAAGTCGTGCTTGCGAGTTGTCGCCGACGCGCCCACGTAAAACTTGACTGCGCCGTAGCCGGAATCAACGACGGTCGACGATAACGCCGCAGTCTGCGGCAGCGACGACTGCCTGTTGCCGCCTTCAATGCTGCCGCCGAAACGAAGGATGAGATTGAGTCGAGAGAACGGGCGCGTTGCGGCGAACGCGCGCGCGGCGGTCGTCGCTTCGATCAAATCGAATCCGTCAGCCGGAATGTTTGCGTAACGATAGACCGCTTTCCATTCGGCGTAAGTAAACGGTCCGCGTTTGAAATTCGTCGAACCGGTGAAGTCTGCTTCGGCGACGGCACTCGATCCCGAACCCGAGGCGCTCACTCCGAGTTTGCTCAAAGGTTTGAAGCCCGTGTCGAGCGCGAGCTCTGACCCAGCGAAGACTCCACGCGAACGGTTGTAACCCGCGAAAGGCGCGACGGAAACGTTCTGTCGTTTTGGCTCGAGATTGCCGGCCGCTTCCTGCGTCTTTTGCTTGCGATCGCGAAACTCGAAACTGTTCGTCAGGTATGAAGGACGACCGACAGTCAGCACTCGGTAATGAACGTCGAGCGTGCGTTTGCTTTCGTCGCAATTAACGAGACTGTGGCGCGCGAAGATCAACGCCACTCGCTGCACCGGCGTCCGCGCCATCAGTTGCTGGTTCAGCTCCGCTTCAAGCAACGACACCCAAAGCCCATCGTATTCGCGGCTGGCCCAAACGCCACCCGACCCGGGCATCTCATTCGCGATCGCGGCGGCGAGCGCTTGATCGAGCACTGGTCCAGCCGGAATGAACTTCACCATCGGCTCGACGGTGACGTGCTCGACTGTGTAGTGCGCGAGTTGGTAGAGGACCGGCGCCTGCGTGCATTGTCCGCTGGAACTTTGCGCGCTCGGGGTTTGCGCGAGCACGCGCGAGCTGCTCGCACCTGCGCCGAAACACGCAAGTGCGAGCAGAAGTAGCGGAACACGGATCGTTCTTAATCCCCGTTTCACTCACTCACGCTTTAGGGAAAGACAAGTCCACTACTTGTTCACGATGTTCGCGATCGTCTTTTCAGCCGCGGGGTTACTCGTCGTGCCGGGCGTCAGCGCTTTCGTCTTGTTCGTGACGGGACCTTGCAGCCAGCTCAACTGCGTCATCGTCAAACCGCGATCGATCATTCGTTGCGCCTTGTCGCTGTCAGTGTCGCCGACTTCGACGTGAAGCCGCACACGATCCTGAAAATCGCCGTCGACCAGATCGCGCAGCACGAAGTTGAGCACGAAGAAAGCCTGAGTGTCGGAGATGCAGCCTTTGGTTACTCCGAAAGAGATTTGTCGCTTGTTGTCAGGAGCTAAAACTGCGAGGGTTACTGAGAAGGGTTTACAGGCCATGATTACTCCTTTTGGTGTTTCGTGGTTGAGAGAAACGTTTGTTAAGGACCGGTTCCGACGCTGCCGAGTCGTTCGGTGCAGTTTGTCATCAGCGTATGAAAACGTAAAGGCACCACCGGCCCCCTTTCGCGCGGCAAACGCGGTGGTGCCCCGCCTCACACGCCGACAGTATGAGGCTATGCGAAGTTGCTTCCGGTTACGGCACAACTTTCGTTGCATGCTCGCTCCAGCCACTTTGTCCACCCGCGCTCACGGCCGCAACGCGAAACCAGTAGCGCTTGCCGCTCGTTAAGTTCGCAATTGTTTTGCTGGCGGAGGTAGCAACAGCCGCATGAGTCCAACTGCCGGCGGCCGGATCGAGGCTCGCTTCGATCATGTAGCTCCGCGCGTTCGGAACCGCTTTCCAAAAGAGGTCGATTTCCCCGTCGTGTTCACCTGCGTTCGCATTGAGCGCTTGCGGCACGCCGGGAAGCGTCGGAGTTGAGGGAGGAGCTTTGGCCTCCATGCCGGCACTTGTGATCAGCGCGTGATTTCTTCCCGCCACGCTTTCCACATAACCAGCAAGTTGAGTTAAGGCCTGGTCCAGTCGCGCTGCGGTGTTGTCCTGATTTACAACCCGCGTGGTGACTTCAGATTTTGCCGATTGGACCAGCGAAAAAGCTTGCGTCAGCTCGTCTAAAAGGGTAGTGACTTCGGTCAACGGTGGGTTGGGACTGGGGAAACTCGCGTTATTAGTCATTGCGGTCACGATCTGCCGGCCCTTCGCTATCTTGTCCGTGACCGATAACCTTTTAAGGTTTAGTCTGATTCTGGCCATTGTGATTCTCCTTGTGGTTACTGTGGTTTTACTTTCAGGGACCGCGACTTCCTGGCTGAACCTTCGCAGTTACCCGTCAGGGGCCGAAAGAACCTGTATCGGAAACGCCAACTCCCAGTTAGGAGGTTTGAACTCCCAGATAGGAAGTGTGAATTGCCAAATAGGAACTGCGAACTCCCGTACGGGAACTGCTAACTCCTACACAGGAATTGCAAGCCCCTGGACAGGAAATTCAAACGCCGAAACGGAAACTGCGAACTCCTCGACCGGATTGGCACTGTTGTGTTTGGGTCGATAGGTTTGTGTCATGTGTTTTATGCTCTTTCGGTAGGTCTCTGGGCTAACTGAGAGCCATAGTTGAAAACACGATGGAGAGACGGGAGAAAATAGAAAAGGCACTAGCGGCAAGTGCGTTTTCTATCTTGAAATTTAAAGCGTGCGCAGAGTACTCGAAAGGTCGGAGAAAAGTCCTTATAAACTCCTCAAATTTTTATTAATGCGGTCGTTGAGAAATTTCACGACGAGAGTGAGAGAGATTGGTAATGAACTACTATTCGATTCCGTAGATCTCTGGTTGAAGTTTTCTGTTGTGAGTTTGGCAGCGTAGGTTAGAATGCTTTCGTTTTCGCACTTTGCCCAGAAAGGAGTTGACATTTAATTATTGACTTTTGACAAATAAGGACCTTGCTGTTTATGAGCAGAGGGCCCCGGCTCCCACCGGGGCTCTCACTATCTGGCCGACATCACACATTGCCCGCCAACAACTCTCCTTCGACTAACGCGATTTGCGCGTCAACCATTCCGAACAGGTTTAATTCAGCACAGCGTGTGAAAGCAAAATGCTTCGCCGCGTTCGCGAGTAGTTTGGGATGTGTGGAATTTTCAAGTGTTCCCATCAGCACAAACAGTGCGGCCGCAGCTTCGTTACCAGCCGCGGTTTCATTACAGGCCGCAGCTTCATTAGCGACCCCGGCTTTATTACGGGTCCCGCAGATGATTCCCGCGAGCCGTTCGATCTTGTCTTCACTCACATCGTATTCGAGAGTTTCAGGTTCTAGCGTGAACTCGACGGTGTCGGTGATCGGTTCGCCGGCATCGGCGCGCCGCACGAGATCAGCGAGCCACGGATCATTTATTTCCAAACCGTAACGAATAACGGCTCGCCACCTTGGATCGATCGAGTTGTCGCTGATAACTGAATGAGCGCGACGCCTCAGAGCATCACTGATTTTAGTCGTGCTTGTGGTTGTGTTTGTTTCGCTTGCGTAAACTGTTTCGCTGGCGTGAGGTGTTTCTTGAAGCGCGGTTGCGCTACCATGAGTAGTCATGATCGTCATCCTTTCGTTAGAAGGTTGATGGTACAGGGTCGATTTTGTGTTGCTGCACAAGTCGGCCCGCTTCTTTTTGAGGGGTTGCCGCGACTATAGCACAGAGATTTTCGCTTTAGGGTGGTTAAAAGTGAATCAGGGTTGGATCTAGATTAAGCTACGTTCGCGGCCGACAAGATTGGTTAAGACCGTCGGACATTTATTGCACCATAGTTCGAGTCCTACCTGCGGAGTCTGCGTGGCTCTGATGCAAGACCTTACGGAGGCATTGGCAGAGAAGAATAGGACAAGTTCGGTGAGTACAATATCAGGTGCTTCCGATTCGTATCCAGATTAAGAGATACATAGTTATACCGTTGCTGATGGGCAAACGACTTATGCCGTAGAACGACTTATGAAAAATACGTCTCACCGTGTATCCCTGTTATCTACTCTGGTCGCGTTGGCCTATTTCACCGGCGCTTGCGGCGCGTGCAATTCCGCGTATGACAAAAGCGTCTCAGCAGCGAAAGAGGCGATGTTGCGGGAAGACCTGAGAGTCATGCGCGGCATGATAAAGCAGTATGCCAACGATAAGGGCGCTCTTCCTCAGTCGCTCGAAGACCTGGCGGGGACTGGCTACATACGGTTGATCCCGGAGGACCCGATGACGGGGAAGCGGGACTGGAAGATCACAATCGGGGAAGATCCTAAGCTGGCTAAAGGCGCTAAAGGTGTCGTGGACGTACACAGCTCGTCCTCAGCCAAGTCATCGGAAGGCAGGCCGTATAGCGAGTGGTAGTGCGGATGCGATAAAATGATGTGCCTTGGGTTCAAAAAAGTATGGTAAACCCACCGCGAACTTCGCAAGCCGCAGACTCGTGGGATTAAGCCGTTTCTCGGACCTGTTGCAAGAAACTGAGCATTTCTGTCGTTGGCCTCAAAAACAAGTTGCGAAGATTGTCCAGTGTGGGGAGCATTTATCCTAATGAAATCTAACAGGAGGCCACCTGCAAGGGGGCCTCAAGTTCTGTGGCCTGACTTCTAGCGGAGACGGTGGTATCACCCTGCCGGACAATGTCTTAAGACATTGTGCTCTGCCGCTCATCCCGCTACTGTTCCCTCCCAACCGTAAAAGATGAGGAAACCGCAGCGTAGATCTGTTTCTCTCCGACATATGCGTATGTCACAAGACGTTCTAAACGTAGGTGAATATTTGACGAGTCATTGACCGCATTAATGCACGCAGCGATTGAAGCAATGCCGGCCAGCGGGAAACGTCTCTCTCCTTTTCTCCATAGCTATCAGAGAATGGCATTGTGACTGACGACCAAGCCGACCTCAACGAGCTGAGAGGTTCAGAAAGGGGAAACCATGACAGGCACCAAAACCTTGATTTACTCTGTTGCGTAAGAGGCATAACCTCCTGGACAATCAATCGAAGGCTGATTCCGGCGCCTCTGCTTCCTCGCATACTCGCAACTTCAGCCTCTCACTTCCGTGCGCGGGAAGCCGCGCTCGCTAACCGATCGTGACGTTCTAACTGAACGCACCCCTAAAACTTGACGCGCCCATAACACGCTCCGAGCGTGTTGGATAGCACGGTCTAAACTCACTTAGCAGTTCAACCATCGCCATCCAGCGCTACTTGCCTATTCAAAAACTCTGAGTGCGAACTGGCATCCAGTTCTTCGCTTTATCAACTTTCGGAGGTAAACATGGCACAAGATGATAAGACCAAAGATGATAAGACCAAGCGGGCATCGATTACAGTTCAGCTTGCCCTGTCTTTTCCCGAAGAAGAGGAAAAACCGGACGTGCGGGTGTACCTATTCGATTCCTCTGACAGACTTGTCGAGTCTCAGCCCGCGCAGGAGACCCTTCAGTTTTCGATCGATCCAGCAAAGGGTTATCGCGTTACCGTCGGTCCAAATCTCCTGGACAAGGAAAAGGCACCGCCCGATCTGCGCGCCCGCCTGTTGAAAGCGGGTGCTGTTAGCCGCGACTTAACCGCGCGAGACGCGGGCACCACGATTTCGTTATCCGTGGCGAAAAGTTTGATAAGGCTGTGGCTGTTTCGGTGCATCAACATTCACGGCACGGTGCGCAAATTTTTGGGTGGTACGCCAGTCTCGTATGCGCCCATTTGCTCAGGCAAGGTTGAGATTTTCGTCATCGATCTGGCGTGCAGCCTTGCGCGTTTGAGCGATGCAGAATTGCTCTCTATCAAGGCCCAGACGCTGGCCACAATGATTGGAGTAGAGCTTGCTGATTTGGCTTCGTTTAACTTCGCCGATTTTGCGCGGGTTTCTGTTCTGGCAGGCGGTCTGTTTCCGCTGACGGGAAATGCACTGCGTAACTATATCGTTGCGCACCGCGCAGAGCTGGCGCCGTTTATGTGCAACCTCATTCCCGAATGGGCGATTTGCTATCAGCAACTTCCGGATGCCCCAATTCAATCGGACGGCACCTTTTCGCTACATTACTGCTTCTTCTTCTGGGAGTTCCCTCCAGATGTTTATTTCGAAGTCAAACAAACAATCGGCGGCGTCGAACGCGAAGTCGCTGATCCCGACATCATGTGCACAATGATGTGGGGCTACGACGGTTCTCAATCCGCAGTCATCACGGTGGAAGATCCCACTGCCGTTGCTTGCATACCGACAGGTCCCGATCTGGGTTTGCTTTATGTTTGGCCCACGGCAATTGGGAACGTCGACCTGTTCCAGATCGATGGTTTGGAAACTCCTGGTGCGGGAACTGGACTTCTCCCCGGTGGGCCAGCCGGAACTGCCTGGGGTGGAACTCTGCCACTTCAGGTGCTGTTTGATCCGAATCTGCGGGCAAATAACATCAAATGGTATCGCTGGTCATACCAGTTTGGCAGTGAGGGTTTTGCCCCGATTATGGCCGACGTAACCCATCGTTGGATGGAGATCTCGGGGGTGAACATTCTTATTCATCCGGTTCTATTAGGGCCGCATCCGGTGGGCGCGCAGAACAATCTTTTTGAGATCCCTGATCCAAATCTGGCTTGGATCAATATCAACGATCCCGCCGATCGGCCGTTTGCATACTTTGACAGCACTGCCGGCCTAACGCCCGGACGAAGTGGAATGGTGACCCTGAAACTGGAGCTCTTCGATACCTTCGGGAATCATGTCCCGTGTGCAAATGCCGGTCACGGCGGCATTTTCACTTTCATGCTTGAGCCCGCCGCGATGAGCCCCGCCAGTCCCGCTCCTGCTCCCAACATCGATGCGAATGGTGATTTGATTTTTGTGATTCGAGTGGACAACCACCCGACCTTCGCGGACTTGCCGGATAATGGCGTGAGTGTGACGAATGGAGGGTTGCACCGGGCCGATCTTTGCGGCATGTTGCACTACTCTGCCGGTACTGATGACGTCGG
>DATAOU010000165.1:0-1927 GCA_036265575.1 Pyrinomonadaceae bacterium | reverse complement strand
GGGTGGCAGGCCATTTTGGGCGAATATCTTGCTGAACAATAGCCAATAGCCGGTGCTTGGTCGATCGACCGCAATCGTCTTGCCCCTGAGCCCGACAATCGTTCCGATCTCCGGACGCACGACGAAGTCGTAGACCGGGCGCGCGATCGTCATGAAGATGAAAACATCCTTGCCGTCATGTACCCCGCCAACGAAATGATCGGCCGCCTGATGCGTGACGTCGAAGGTTCCTTGCGCCAACCCAGCAAGCAGCTTTGCCGAATCCACTTGGACGGTGACCTGCACGTCCAGCCCCTGATCCCGGAAGAAGCCCTTCTCCTCCGCCACCCGTAGCGGCCAATTGGTCGCGGATTCGCTGATCACCCCGACCCGCAGCGTATCGGCGAAGCCGGCGTTCGAAAATCCGAACAGCACGAACGCGAGAAGTAGGGACAACATCTTGGCGTGGATTGTCATTCCTATTCTCCGCTGTGAACCAGAGGCCGCCGGTATGATAGCTCAGCCGATATGGCATGGTCTTCAGCCGTCGGCTATGTTGCCGGAAGGAGAACCGCCATGAGCTACGTTCAGAGCGTTTTGCAACCTGGCGAACACGTCCGCCACACCGCGAAACTGCATTGGATCATGTACTGGCCGGGGCTGGCGTTCGTGCTGACGGCGCTGGCGGCATTTGTATTCGCTGAAAGACAGGACCGCACTAGCGCGCTTCTCATCTATCTTGCCGGTGTGCTCGCGATCGTCGGACTGATCTTTCTGCTTCGTGAATGGTTCGTTCAATGGACCACTGAGATTGCAGTTACGGATCGCCGCGTGATCTACAAAACGGGCTTTATTAGCCGTCGTACCAACGAAATGCACATAGATAAGGTCGAGAGCGTGCAGGTTGACCAACCGGTTCTTGGACGCATCCTCGATTATGGTCACGTGACTTTTCTGGGGACCGGCGAAGGTTTCGAGACGCTCAGGCGGGTTGCCGCGCCAATCGAGCTGCGAAATCACGTCACTGGCGTGTGAACGAAATGGCCGCTTTTCCCCGCCAGCTGGGCAAACCCAGCCGCATTCCCGCGTCGCCTGCGAAGGCGATGCTGGATCGCGTACCCAATCCGCATCCAGACGCAAATTACGTGGCTCGCTTTACCGCCCCGGAATTCACGACACTTTGTCCGATTACCGGTCAGCCCGATTTCGCTCATCTTGTCATCGAGTATGTGCCGGCGAAATGGCTCGTTGAGTCGAAGTCCTTGAAGCTTTACCTCAGCAGCTACCGCAATCACGGCGCGTTCCATGAGGACTGCACCATCGCCATTGGCAAGAAGCTGTTCGCATTGCTGAAGCCGAAATGGTTGCGCATCGGGGGTTATTGGTATCCGCGCGGCGGCATGCCAATCGACGTGTTCTGGCAGGCCGGAAAGCAGCCGGCGGGCGTGTGGCTTCCGGACCAAGGCGTCGCGCCCTATCGCGGGCGCGGCTAACGCCACTAATGCTGACCACCGATGGCCTCACGTAGCGTTTTCAATAATTCCGGTGAGACGGCGCCGAGCGAACGAATGATCGCCCTGCCCTGCTCCACCCTCACGTAGCTGTAGGGAATGCCGTTCTTCGCAACCGACTCCTTGATGAAGTCTGCATCATTGCCGGCAGCCTCGAAGCCGCTGCGCAAAGCGGCGAGCGCAGCCGCGGGAGTGCCGGGCGGCGCGAGACCGACATAGGTCATATCGCCAGTCTGCGTGGTGAACCAATTCAACGAGTCCCAGACTGGACCTGACGGCAGCATGCCGTGAATTTCCTTATAGAGATCCGGAAATGCCGGCATCTCGGTAATGAACTTGCTGCGCTCGAATTGCCTGTTGCTATCGACCGGGACGAGGTAGGCCACACCGATACCTTCGCCCGATTTGATGAAAGCCCCGCTGCGGCTGCGGAAGGT
>DATAOU010000164.1:0-5937 GCA_036265575.1 Pyrinomonadaceae bacterium | reverse complement strand
GGTTCAAGTTCGAGTCCAACACTGTAGCCGTAACCAACTCGTTGTCATCAGTCTCGCGCCGGTCAAAATCGATAAAATACGATGCCTTCTTCTTAACCAGGGGGCCGCCCAAATTGCCGCCGTACTGCCGCACCTGGAAAGGCGTACGCCGTGCGGAGAACGGATTGCGAGAGTTGAGGCTTTCATCCTGAAAACTAAAATTCATGCTGCCACGCAGCTTGTCCGTGCCCGGCCGAGTCAGAATGTCTATTCTGCCCGACGGCTGATCGTTTTCAGCAGCAAACGGATTCTGGTTGATACGGATTTCGCGAATCGATTCTTTCGGCGGCAAGCGTCCGCCCGAGAAGCCGTCGACGAATATCTGTCCCCCGTTCGGCCCCACCGATGGACCTGCGAGCGCCTGCAAAGCCGCGGCCAGTTCGTCCGGGTCGTCCGGCAAGGCATCAAGATCCTTGCCGGTAATTAAAGTTTGATTGGCGTTGTTGGTTGAATCAGTGCTCAAGGGTGTCTCAGCCGCGATCGTCACCTTTTGTTCTTCGATGGTGACTTTCAAAGTGAGATCCAACGACTTGCGCTGGCCCGCGGCTATCTCGACAGTCGAATCCTCGGCAACAGCAAAACCGGGAGCCTCAACTTTTACCGAGTAAGTGCCTGGGGCAAGACCGCTAACCGTGTAGGCGCCTTCACCGTTTGTCACTGCGGTTTTTGCAACCCCAGTCGCGTCCGTAACGGTGACGGTCGCACCAACAACGCTCGCTCCCAGTTCATCGGAAACTACACCGTGCAGAGTGCCGCTGCGCGCCTGCCCGAAAGCAAGCACTGTTGAGAAGACTACGATTAGTACGGCGCTCAAAGTCGCACGCAAAAAATTAAAAGAGACGTTCATAATTAGGAACCTGTTGATCTACAACTCTGAATAAATTTGGAACTACGGCAATCCGATGCCGAACTGAATGCCACTGCCCAGCCCCGCGGACGGATTTGGCGTTGACGGACCGGCCGCCTGCTGTCGCGCCGCCATCAGGTTGAGTAAGGTATCGGCGCCCGAAATAACACTGATCGCGGTCAGGCGAGTCGGATCCGCGCCCTTAGTGCTTGACACGATAATTGTGTCGCCAACTTTGACATCGGCGATTGAAATGGTCGGCAGGCGTTCCAGCATGTCCTGTATGTTCATGCCGCCGCCCATGCGGCCACCGCCACCGGGCCCACCGCCTTGACCTGGACCACCTTGTCCGCCCTGCGGTCGGTTAGCAGGCTGACCTGCCGGCGCTTGGCCCCCGCCAGCTCCGGGCGCACCCTGTGCTCCTGGTCCACGCATTATCGTCATCATGCCGCCCATTTCCGCAGCTGATGGAAAGCGGCGCAAAACTGCGTCTTGCTTAACGACTATGGTCAATGGCTGCTTCGTCTGTAAATCATTGATCTTCACTTCGCCGGTGGCTGCGTCTACCGCGACAACCGTGCCCGCCACATTTCGAAACGTACCGGTAACGACCTTCTCTGGCGTGAACGTCAGGCCATCAGCGCTACGCTCACCGAGCGCACGCAGTTGATCGCCAACCTTCAGTTCGGCAAATTCAGCCGGCTTGGCATCGGCAAATTTGATCGAATCAGGAGCGTAACGTCGCATTTCAACTTTGTCTGAAACCGGAATGACGATTGACTGCTGGCCAGTGATCGTTCGGCTCGAGATGGTTATTTCTTTGGTTTCGGGCTTCACCGCCGTGATGATTCCCAGCAAGCCACGCCGCTTCCATTCCGCACGTTCGGCCTCTTGTTTCTTGGCGATGTCCGCCTTGTTCATGACGATTAGAGCTCGTGCCGGAATGTTCTTGTGATCGTCGGAGACTTTGCCACGCGCCCAAACGCGATCACCTTCACCGACATCGGTAAAGGCGATCTTGGTCGCGTTGGTCAGTGTCTTTTCCCCGGGCGCCAGGCGCATGTATACCGTCGCGTCGTTCAGGCCGACCGTGACCAGCGAACCGGCGTCTGTCTTGATAATTAATTGGTGACCAGCGGCATCAATCACCTTCACTTCACCAATAGCGCCGTTAGGTGTGATGCCCGCATCGCCGGCCTGTTGGGCAGGAGCGGCGGCAGGGGTCGCTGAAGCCTGAGCATTTGCCGCAGGACCGGCAACTATTAAAAGTTGTACGAGCGCGGATGCGATAAAAAGCGCTTTCATTACTCCTCCAGATTTTCTTATGAGAACAGCGCGATAGATTACTTAGAAACAAGGGCCGGGAATCGGCGACTGAAAACTCGCGCTTGTCCCAGTCTCTTACGCATGAAACCGGACGTTTGTTCTAGTTATATTGCTTTTAGCCCGCTGGCCAGGTTGCGGCACAATTACCCGATTGACTCACGCCCCATGTTCGAAAAAGTTGCACAAATTCCCCGCTCCCGTTAAGGGGAAAGCCTTTGATGCGCGAGAACTCGGATTCGTTGATATTTTATTGGATTTATCCGCTGGCTTTCCGATTGAAGCCGACCTTGTAGCGGGCGGTGAGCGCCAGGCCCAGGCTCGTAACTAAAATGAGGGCAACGATAAATGGCCAAATGTAAGGGAGCGACGAAAGTGTGATCCAAAAGATGGTGCCTGCCAGCAGCGCTACTGCCTCGGAATTCCTGCCGAGCCTGAGAAACTTTCGCTGCAGCCAGCGGCCGGTGGCGGCGTAAATCATGACGCGTCCAAACAGGGCGGCCACCAATATCAACAACAGCGCCATCAGCCCCACCAGGACACTGACCGGCGCCGGCAAGTAACGAAGGGCAGAGGGCACACCAACCCCGATGACAATGGCACCAATAAATCCTATTAGCGCTACGCGCAGACTGGTAAGTTGCAGTCGTGCGATGCCGCGACTAATTGTTCCCGGCATAGCCGCAGTCAGAGCAAGCGACACGATGAACCAGAAGAGCACAGCCAGCAGCCGGAAGCCCACATAGGTCGCCGACCACTTTGGCGCCAGCAGGTCTTTCGGATTGCGCATGATGTTTCGCAGTTCCTGTTCGTAGCCGGCATACATGATTGTCATCGCTTTTGGATCGCGATTGGGGTTTTGATCGGCGTGTTGATAGGCCCCGCCTACCACCATGACGTCACCGCCGATACGCCCGCCTTCAAGCAAAATCACTGACCCACCTATAGCCGCCACGTCTTCTTCCACCACGCCGCGGACAATGACATCACCACCCAACGCGATCGCTCCTTTTTTTACCGTGCCGTTTATTTGCAGTGAATGGCCGACTGCATAAACGTCCGTGTCCGACACTCCCTCGACGACATAAGGAGAATCCGCAGGTTGAGGCGGCGGCGTACTTTGCGCCCAGACCACGTGTTGCATACACCCAAGAACAACCAGCAACAAACATGACCGCAAGAGCATCCCGAAAATCGACAGATCTATACTGACGAAAAAAAGCGAGCCATTACCCATTGGTGATTTGGATAGGTGCATGCGAACCGCGCTTAGTCGAGCACGCGAGTTCGGTGGTAGCGTGATATCAAGAGCGTGAGGAGACCGATGGCGAAGACAAACAGAAATAGGGCCAATAAATCCGACGCGCCAGCGTCGCCGCCAATGCTCCGGCGGAAAGCGCGCGCGAGCAGCGAAACCCCCGACATGGCGTCGTAAACAGTTTTTCCGAGGAGGTTGACTACCCCAAATATAGCTCTAAAGAATGATTGGGCACTGCCGAGTAAAGCGCGGCTGGACGCGACTCCTAACAAAGCAAACGCCAGCAACCCAAGCACAATGCAGTAACGCAACGCTTTGCGATGCTCCGCGCGATCGCGCACACCCCGCATATCGTTTTCAGCATGGACTGCAACTACTTTTGCAAAATCCGGCGGTACTTCCAGATCGAACCGACTGGCCAGTGCCGTGTCGAGTTCGCGCATCAACGTCCAATGCGCTTGCAGCTCCCGGGCACAGGAATCACAGCCACGCACGTGCTCTTCAAACTCCAGGCGAGGGACCGGCTCAAGCTCGTCGTCCACGAACGCGGCGATCTGTTCGCTCTCACAAATGTTGTTTTCGCTAGTCATCAAGGAAAACTAAAAGAAAACTAAATTCCCGTAATTCCGCGAAGCAAAAACTGCTGCCGCATCATCTCGCGCGCGCGAAAGAGGCGGTTCTTGACCGTACCCAGCGGCAACCCAGTGACTTCGACTATCTCTTCGTAAGTCAGATCCTGCGAATGCCGCAGAACGATAAGTTCGCGATAGGCGGTGGGCAACGTCCGCACGACTGTCTCGATCTCGATGCGGCGCTCTTCACGTTCGCTTTGTTGTTCCGGACTGAGTCCCTTACTTTCGATCGCCAGTTGTTGGGGCTCGCTTTCAGAGCCGCCGCTGATCGAGCGTTCGCGACCGGCACTACGGCGCAGGTGATCGATAGCAGCATTGTGGGCAATCTTGTAAATCCAGGTGGAAAACTTGAACTCCGGCCGGTACCGCGAAAGCGAAGCGTAAATCTTGATGAAGATTTCCTGAGTCAAATCAAGCGCGATGTCGTAGTCCCCGACCATGCGATAGACGTAAGCCGAGATTGGCCGTTGATAACGCCTGACCAGTTCTTCAAAACCGCCTTCGAGACCGAGGGCGGCGGTTGCGACCAGTTCGCGGTCAGCTGCGCTGCTCAAACCTAAAATGTTGGGAGATGCTGACATACTCATTATGCGGAGGTATTACGTCCGCGAAATCACAGATGTTTCAAATGCCGGGACCAATACGGCCCTATTGCCATGACAGCGTCGCCAGACCCGCTGGGGCGGCAATAGAGTCAAAACTTAACTGACGCGTCGAAAGTTGTAACCCCAGGTCCTCAGCTTCCAACGGACGCAGATCAACACCGAGCGTGTCGCGAACGATGTTGGTAATTCGGTCCTTACTGATTGCATCGCCAACCACCAACAGCCGGCTAAGCAAACTCGTACCTTGTGCACCCTCGCCGGATCGCTTATCGCGGTAAAACATCAGCAAGCGATAAAGCTCGTCTTCACATTCATCCGGCTCGCAAATGACGGTACGAATTATCAATGGCTGCTTCCCGCGAAAAACTACCGCGGTAAAACCGGTGTCCGAAGAACTAAGCAAAAGCGCGTCGTCTTTCGAGCCATTCAAAGTGAGCCACTGGCCTTCGGCAACGTGGCGCGGCAGGATCAAACCGGCGCGCCAGCCAAGCATGTGCAGCACGTTTTCGTACTCAGCGAGCAGTGCCGCCCGCGTACCCACGAGTAAATACCGACCACGTCCCTGGGCGTCGGAAGGCAGTCGCTCGCGGGTTAACGACAGCTCGTCAAGCGGCGCGCCAAATCCGCGCTCAGCTTTCCACGTCAGTACTTCCTCGAGCTCTGCCTGCGAACCAGGATTGGATTCCAGCGTCATGATCAGGCTGCGGCTGGAAGCGTCGGGCAAACTTACCGACCAGCGTTTACGTTGCAACAGACCAGCGCTGGCAGCGAGATCGTTTAGCGCCGCAGCCAACGCTCCAGGATCAGAAATGTTTGTCTCATCAAAACTGGGACGAATCAGGGATTCAGGCAACGCGATGGTGGCGGCACGCTTGAGACTACTCCCGCTTTTGCCGCGCTCGAGTTGGACCATGGTGAGCAAGCCCTTTTCGAACCCGATCGCATTTGCGGGGTACCAGGGATTAATTAGTTTTGCGAGAGGGTTAGCCATGTGTCATTGCCGATTGCCGATTGCGTTCTGCTGCCATGAATTCAGGCAACGGCGAATACCAATAGCCAATACGAAATCGGCAATCACGTCACCATTCATTATACGGCGTGCCTTCCGAAGAGACATCGCTTGAGGCGCTGTGCACGTCGGTTACTCCTTGCTCGCCTGAACTGGAGTTGGGATCGTCGCCCGTCGTTACTTGCCAGTCAGGTTGTCCGGTAATCGGATCTTTAGGAATCTCG
>DATAOU010000163.1:0-15121 GCA_036265575.1 Pyrinomonadaceae bacterium | reverse complement strand
CATGTTCCAGGTAACGCAAGCCGCCATGAATCAAGCGCGTGGACCAACTTGATGTGCCACTGCCGATGTCGCCCTTGTCCAGGAGCAGCACCTTTAACCCACGCATCGCTGCATCGCGCGCGATCCCAGCGCCGTTGATTCCGGCGCCGATCACGATTACATCAAACTGGCTGTTAGAAATTTCGTTGGTCAATGCGGTAGTTAAGCCAACCCAAACCGGAATTAAGTTATTCGCTTGCCCTGAAGCCCGCACCATATAGTGCCAATCCTGCACGTTCTCGGGCAAAGTCTTTCCCGTATCACAGTTCGATCGATTTGACGCGGAGCGATCTCATTAGCACCGCGGCTTCAGCCCGGTGACCACGATCAAAGATGAGGACTCCTAACCGTTTCAACGGCATTAACATACTTGACGCATCAACTTGTTTGGAGTCCGCGGAGCGGACGTTAGCGTAAAGCCTGGGGCGTAAGCCCCAGGTCAGTTACCGAAAAAGTCGATTGAACCCGCGAAGCGGGTGATAGCCGTTGCGCAACATTCGTCCAAATGATTCGGCTGCCGCCCGCTTCGCGGGCTTCGATTGCTTTTCCTGACTCGATCCTGGGGCTTACGCCCCAGGCTTTACGCTGACGTCCGCTCCGCGGACTCTAAGATTCAGATCAGTTTGAGCGACCTCTGATGCGTCAAGTATGTTAATACCGTTTCAACGGTTTGCTTGGAGAGGTAAGCGTTAAAACGGTTAAGGAAATTGGAAAGCTCCTTATATCACCGGGCCTGAAGCCGCTGTGCTAATGAGATCGCTCCGCGTTATGAGCATTCGGCGAAGCTGAACGATGCCGCCTGGCCATCTAGAGCCTTTTGAATACAGTAAGCAGGCGACCTCGATTGCCGCCAGAGTGCTTGGTGAACTCTACAGGCATGCGCTTTGCTCTGGGCCAAGTCAGCAAGTTAAGCCTTTAAGAGAATGACCCTCTGAAGAGACAGAAGTCTTCTATCCTGGGGCTTAACGCTTCCAAAACGCGCAATGCGTTTCAGCTCTCGCCCCAAGTCGGTTGCGCGCGATGATGGTTCAACAATTGAATAAAGGAGCGTTGCTATGCGTTCTACCCGACCTGCCTATTTCACCATTCTCTCGCTCTTCCTAATCCTGTTCACAATTAACATTAACGCGCTGGCCGCGGACGACGACGATGCGGACGACTATGACGTAAAGGTCCGCGTCATGCGCATCAGCTTTGTTGCCGGCGGGGTGACCCTGAAACGCAATGACAGCACAGAAGTTGAGAACGCCCGCGTTAACGAACCGCTGGTTGAAGGCGACGTGCTTTCCACCGATCACGAGGGCCGCGTTGAGATTCAAATTGATGCGCGAAACTTCCTGCGTCTAAGCGGCGACTCGGTGCTGCAAATTACAACGCTGCGTGACGAAGGGATTGCGCTGAGTTTGAGTCAGGGAACAGCCAGCATCAAGCTGGCGAAGTTTGATCACGACCACGAGTATTTTGAAATCGATGCCCCTAAGACAACCCTCGCCGCGGAAAAAGAGGGCCAGTATAGGCTGGATGTCTCCAACGATGGGCGCGTACGGATGACGGCGCGCGATGGCGGCCGGGCCCGCATTTATTCCGACACGTCAGGTTTTGTTCTGCGTGACGGACGCACCGCCGAACTCATCAATGAGGGACCAGACGCAGGCGATTGGGAATTCACCACCGCGCTTGCCGCTGATGCCTGGGACACCTGGGTTGATGACCGCGACCGCTATTTGGCGGAACGTTCACACTATGACACGCAGTACTACGACAACTACCTTTGGGGCGCGGAGGATCTCGATGCGTACGGCAGTTGGACGTATGCGGACGATTATGGTTGGGTCTGGCAACCGAATGCCAGCGCGATTAATAGTTATCCTAATTGGGCGCCGTACCGATATGGCAGTTGGGTCTGGGTTGCACCTTATGGCTGGACCTGGGTAGGCAATGAACCATGGGGCTGGGCGCCTTATCACTACGGCCGGTGGGTCTACTACAACAACTACTGGGTTTGGTGTCCGCGCAGCGAGTTCTATCGCAGGCGCAGTTGGTGGCGGCCGGCGCTGGTGGCATTCGTAGTGGATATTTCCTTTGGTGATAACTATTGCTGGTATCCGCTTCACTATCATCAGAGAGATCCGCGCTCGCGAAACTACGAAGCTCGTAATCGCCGGGATGATCGACATGACCGGCACGACTGGAATGATTTTCGTCGCCACAACCCGGCAGACCACCGCGCCGTTAGCTACATACCGCGGCGGGAATGGGGAAATGAACGCGGACATTTGCGCGCCGCCGACGATAGATTGGCCCGGCGCGTCTTTACCACTGAGCCATCGATAACAGCTATACCGGGCCGCCTTCCGGATCGCCCACATAATATTGTCAGAGAACCGAACCAGGATTCGGCGACTGCACGAGAAACTCGGCGGGCTGATTTTGCGCGCAGGCAAACTGGAGCAGGGAGGCGCCAACCCGGCGTTCCGCTGGACAACGATCTGCGCCAGTCTCGGGTTTTTAATGGTCGTGGTGCGCAGCCCGAGTTTCCGATTTCATCAGCCGGCGCGGGTGCGGTTGAGCGCCGGCCAACCGGGGCCGTAGCCCGGCCTGTTCGCCCACCGCACGGCGTTGATCCTCGCGACGATGGGGGACGTGACGCACAGCGTGATTCGGATGCTGCTGATCATCGCAGCAACGGCCAGACGCCGAGGAATGACGTAAATACGCGTCCGCCTCGCGGCGTCGATCCGCGTAACGACACTGGCCGCGATGCACAACGAGATGCAGACCCTGCGGATCATCCGGTCCATAGCGCGCCTGTTCCACTTGATACTGCGCCTGCGATTCACGAACGCAGCGAGCGGCCGTCACGGCGGGACGACAGCGATCGAAATCAGGGCCGGCGAAGGGAAAACGCTGCGCCGCGGCCAGTCCCGGTGGAACGTCGAAACGATCCACCTCGTTATGATCCGCCGCCGCGTAGTGATCCACCACCGCGTAACGATCCACCACCGCGTAACGATCCACCACCGCGTAACGATCCGCCGCCGCGTAACGATCCGCCGCCGCGTAATGATCCGCCGCCGCGTAACGATCCGCCGCCGCGTAACGATCCGCCGCCGCGTAACGATCCACCCGCGCGTAATGATGCGCCGCAACGAATTAAGGATCCGCGGTAATTGCAAAAGAGGATTGAATGAGGTAACCGAGTGGCTCCGGCTTTAGTCTGTGCTTGTAACCGGCCACAGACTAGAGTCTATTCCACGGTTCGCACTCGGCGTTCAATGCGGGCGGAAATTTTCTTAAAGGAACAGCGGGAACACTGGTCCATCGACAGCGTGTCGCTGCCGCTCAGATCAGTTGAAAACGTGGGCGCCGTTTAAGGAAGAGCGGGATAAGAAAGTAGCCGTCGGGCTGGTCCAACACGTTGGCTTATGACGAAGCTGCTTCGCTGGCTGCTGCTGGCGCGGTTTCGTCGTGATGCTCAGTTGTATACAAGCGGAGGATGTCTTGTCCCTGACGCGATCGCGGATCGATGGTGCGGACGTGCTTGCGGCCCTGCATTTCCCAAATCGCCGTTACAACTCCATCTTTCTCCACAGCGTGATAGGAAATATCTTCTACCGGAGCCGCGGCTGCGGCAGTCTCGCCGGCGCTAACCTCTGCGGTGGCACTCTCATTTTTATTAACCGCTGACTCGGCATTCTCATTGTTGCCAATTGCGGTCTCGTTCTCGGACATATTTCGGTGGTACTCCTCTTTAGAATTCGAACTCTCAGCTTGTCTTTGTTGGTTTCCGAGAATTGTTGCACACGCCCGCGCTCGTGTCCAACAGGAGTAGCATAGACCTGAGTGGTATAGACTTTAGTCTGTGCTTGGCCAGCGGCTACAGACTAGAGTCTATGCAACTCACCTGCGCATTGCGAGCGCCGCCTCAACGGCTCGGCGTGGTGCCACCACCCCCCAACCCTGTCGTTCAATTTCAACACCCGGCACGCGCTCGGCCGTGTCGATTAGAATCCGTTTCACTTGCTGCGGCGTCAGTGCCGAGTTTGCTTCCAGCATGCAGGCGACGATGGAGGCAACGATAGGCGATGCGAACGATGTCCCATCGACGTATTTATAGTTGCCATTGATCACATTGCCCTCGCGCAATTTGATTGTGATTAACTGTCGCAATAAGGGAACCGGCAGGTCGCGAGAGCCGTCAAGGTCTTTGTCGACACCCGGGCTGCACTCGATGATCGACTGCAACTCATCGTCGGTCGCCGCATCGAGTGCGGAATAAAGCTGAGCCTGGTCGGAAGTCGGGGTGGAAGGAAGTATCGGGGCAGCAACCCAAATTCCCGGGGCGATAACTTCCGGCTTCTGCAACCCATCAAAGGTTGGGCCATACGACGAACGATACATGCCGCGCTTGGCTCGGTCGAGCGAGTTCTGATCATCGAGTCCGCCAACTGAAATCGCTGCGGGCGAGCTCGCCGGCGGCAACACCGGGTGGCCCGGCGCCATGCCGGCATTACCAACCGCGCAAACAACGGTTAGTCCGGAGCGCACCGCACGATCGACAGTTTGGCAAAGGGGATTATCAAGATACGTTTGCTCGAAATCTCCACCCGCGGAAATGTTAACGACGCGAATGCCAAACTCCTTCGCGTGATCGATGATCCATTCCAGGCCTTCCTGAATATTTTTTTCCGGGATCCGGCCAGTGCGACCGATTTTCACCAGTACGACCTTGGCTTCGGGAGCGATGCCACGATAGAACCCTTCCGAGAGGTAACCGTTTCCCGCAGCGACCACCGACGTCATCATTCCATGCCAACTTGCGACATCACTTTTCTCCAGGGCGCTCACATCCTCGGCCGCTGAAAAAATATTGTGATAAGCGACGATCCTGTTTGTTGGTTTTGTCAGATCTTCATGCGCGAAGAACCCGGAATCGAGAAAGGCGATGGTCACGCCGCGGCCGGTGAAAACTTCATGTGCGTCCATTCGCAGTGGTGTGGGCAGCACATGGTCATTCTGATCAAATATTGATAGGTGAGAGTCGACCTGGACCTTTGCCCTTTTCAAAAGTTCGAGACATTCGGCGCAGATCACCGGCGATTCTTTGCTGGGAATGATCGCCCGCACCAGTCCCTTCAGTTCCGGACTGCCAGGCGTCGTAAGAGATTGCGGGTCGCGTGGCCGGCCGCAGAAGTGACACGCTTGCGCGGAATTCTTTTCATCAAAAACGTCCGTCGGAGTTGAAACTGATTGTTCAGACATCTCTAAGAAGTTTACTCGATTCGGGAAGGAATTCAACGGGAGGGGGATGTAAGGCAAACGGTTAGTTTGCGGTGGTTAGTTGCCTTTCCGGTTGAGTTACAAGTGGCCACGCAAACTGACAGCTTGCTTTACACTCCACGCACGCCGCGTGTAAGGTATTACGCGCAAGCAACCAAATTTAAGCAGCAGCTTTTCGAGCACAATGGCCCAGGAAACCTCGAGTGTCGCCGATCTCTTCCGTCGCGCGCAGTTAATGCGACGCGATAATCCGCAGGCATCCTACAAAGACATTAAGGCGCAGTTGGTCAAAGAGTTTACAGGCCAACCGTTTCCGTCTCTATTGAACTTGACCATACCCGAACAGGACGCGCGCGCGCCTGAAGAAGATTGGACCGCCGGTCTGCCGCTGGTGCGTCGCGGGATTCAGTTTCAGGATTGGAAAGAGATTGCCAACGGAATCGTATTGAGTCTGGAACAGACTGAGAACTACGAAAGTCAACGCGGGCCTGAAGGCGACCGGGATGACTGGCACGACCGCACAGTCGGCATTGAAGAACCTACCAAAAAAGCGCTCGGCAAGTGGATGCCGGACGAGCTGATGAAGCTCGCGGAACGCAACGTAAAGAAGTAACGACACAGCCTCTCCAAAAGTTGATACTGCAAAACGGAGCATGCTATGGACAATCACTCCCAATTGATGACGACCTTTCCGTTGTTCAAAGGCTTCACCGAAAACGGCACCAGGAGATTGCTTGATTCAGGCGAGGTTACACAGCACGCCCCCGGAGAAGTAATTCTAAAAGAAGGTGATACAGCCGAATTCGTTCTGCTGGTCTTGACTGGCAAGCTCGAAGTTTTTGTTCAGCGACAGGGAAAGGATTTAGTGCTGATGGAAGCCGGTCCCGGCACAATCCTGGGAGAGTTGGCGGTCCTCTGCGGCATTCCGCGCTCGGCTTCGGTGCGCGCCAAAGATGCGTCGACCACGCTGAAGTGGGACGACGAAAAGTTTCGCTCGTTGTTGTTACGGGATCATTCGTTGTCGCAAAGGGTGTTCAGTGGAGCGCTGCGCACGTTGGTCGATAAGGAACGCTCGCTGATCGATTCATTAATTGCGGCGCAAGGTTAATTGTCGGCGCGGCGTTACTAATAATTAAGATTACCAATGAGTTTTCTAAATAACTTGATTAATGATCCGCTGTACCAGAGCGGTGAGCCACGCAAACCTGAAGAAGTTTCCGGCGTTGATGTTATCAGCCCAGATACACGTCGCGAGAATCGCATTCCGCCCGGACAATCACGCACAAAAAAATGGCCGGTGCTTGATGCGCACGGCACACCGGATTTTGATTTGGCGACCTGGTCATTTGCGGTTGAGGGCTTAGTTGAAAATCAGCTGGAATGGTCGCTGGACGAATTCATGCAGCTGCCGGCGGTTAAGGTTTATGCCGACTTTCATTGCGTCACGCGCTGGTCGCGGCTGGACAATGTTTGGGGCGGTGTACCGGCGCGGGAGATTGCAAGGCTTGCCGGCGTCAAGCCGGAAGCGAAATTTGTTTTAGCGCTCGCGTACGATTACGGTTGGACCACCAATGTGCCCATCGAGTATTTCCTCAACGAGGATTCGTTGTTCGCCTGGTCTCATGATGGTCAGCCAATACCGCGCGAGCATGGTGGCCCGGTGCGCTTGATCATTCCGCAGCTCTACGCCTGGAAATCGGCAAAGTGGGTAAAGGGCGTACGCTTTCTTGAACACGATCAGGCTGGCTATTGGGAAGAAGGTGGGTATCACATGCGTGGGGTGCCCTGGGGACCGGGCGATGGTGAGCGCTTCCGCTGGTCATGATTACTAGAATTCTCTTTGACAGGATTTACATAATTAACAAATTCTGTTCATGTAAATCCTGTAAATCTTGTCTATAAATCCGGGTTTTACGTTGGTGAATGATTAGAATTCTCTTTGACAGGATTTACATGATTAACAAAATTCTGTTCACGTAAATCCCTTGGGGACCGGGCGATGGTGAGCGCTTCCGCTGGTCATGATTACTAGAATTCTCTTTGACAGGATTTACATGATTAACAAGATTCTGTTCATGTAAATCCTGTAGATCTTGTCGATAAATCCGGGTTTTACGTTGGTGATGATTAGAATTCTCTTCGACAGGATTTACATGATTAACAAAATTCTGTTCACGTAAATCCCGTGAATCTTGTCGTTACTCAGAGCCTTGCGTTAATGAAATTGGTGAATGCAAACCAGTAATACTCCCAAAGACGCCGCCGCTGTAGTTCTGCTTCGTCACAATACCGATCCAAAAAATCCGGAAGTATTTCTCGTCAAGCGCAGTGAGAAGCTCGCCTTCCTCGGCGGCTATCATGCTTTCCCTGGCGGCCAATTTGATGCGACAGACACTGAGGCACCAGTTGAAAACTGTACCGACACGGAAACGCACGCAGCGATTAGCTGTGCTGCTCGCGAATTATTCGAGGAGACTCGCGTTCTGGTGGCGCGCGGCGGGGAAGCTTTAACTAAAGGTCAACGCGAATCGCTGTTTGACGATCTGCAGTCAGGTCGCATGACGTGGCCGGAGCTTCTAAAGCATTATGAACTGCATATCGATGCCGCTGATTTTACCTTCGTCGGTCGTTGGGTGACGCCACCGTTCGCCGCGCGGCGCTTTGACACCTTGTTCTATCTGGTTAATTGCCCGCCCAAACAAAATCCTCAAATCGGAGCGGACGCGGAATTGGAAAGCGGACAATGGATCACGGCGAGGGAGGCGGTGGGACGTTGGGAGCGTTCTGAGATTCTGGCTGTGCCGCCAGTGCTTCACGCGCTGAAAACGTTGGCGGGCGAATTAACAGAAAATTTAGTGGAAAGGTTCCTGGCCACGCCGAATGCGCAAGGCGAACCTACCAGACGAATTGAGTTTCGCCCCAACTACATCTGCTTTCCGGTACGAACGCCCACCAGGCCGCCGGCCACCCACACTAACTGCTATCTGATTTACACTTCGCAGGAACTTCTGATCATCGATCCGGGTTCACCTTACGAAGACGAACAACAAGCCCTGGCTGAAACTGTCGCCGACTTGATCGCTGAAGGTCGCACAGTTCGCGAGATCGTGCTGACGCACATGCATCCAGATCATGTGGGCGGAGTCAATGCTCTGAGAAAGCATTTAGGCGAATCAACAAAGGTAGCGGCTCACAAACTTACTGCGCAGCCATTGGCTGAAACTGTCCGCGTCGATCGATTGATTGAAGACTGCGACATAATTAATTTGTTAGGTTCACCTGAAATAAGTTTGCGCGCGATGCACACTCCCGGCCACGCGCGTGGTCATCTGTGTTTTCATGAAGAACGAACCGGAACGTTGATCTCTGGCGACAACATCGTCGGCTTAGGTTCCGTCCTCATTGAAACCACGCAAGGAAACATGCGCGAGTATCTCGATTCGCTGCGGCGCATGCGAGCCTTGCCGAATCTTTCGGTTATCTTTGGCGGTCATGGACCGGCCATCGCTAACCCCTACACAAAACTCGACGAGTACATTTCTCACCGGCTGGAACGCGAGCAAAACATTTTGCAGGCAGTACGCGACGGTGCGCCAACGCCGCCGGAAATCGTTGCGCGCGTTTACACCGATGTCTCTCCGAAAGCGCATGCAATGGCCGAGCAGGCGGTGCTGGCACATCTGGAAAAACTTATCGAGGACGGCCTGGTGCAGAAGAGCCCTGACGGCGTATTCCTTCCTATTAGCCGAACAATGAGCTGACCAAAGGTCGTTGTCGGTCGAGCTGACCGTTACCTGTTTCGCTGGTGACTCGCGTAAGATAATCACATCCCCCGCATTTCCGATTTGAAAATCCGCACTCTAACTTTTATGAGCAGTCCTAAAACTTTTCGTGAACTACCGCAAACCTTCGGTGAACTCAAAACCAGCGGCTATCAAAGCGTCCCGGTCAAAGACGAGTTGCGCGCCAACCTGATAAAGAAACTCAAGCGCAGCGAAAAGCTCTTTCCCGGCATCGTCGGTTATGACGAAACCGTCATTCCCCAATTGGTCAACGCCATTCTGGCGAAACACAACATCATTTTGTTGGGTCTCAGGGGCCAGGCAAAGAGTCGCATCATCCGGCAGTTAACGGAACTGCTTGACGATGAAATTCCGATCATCGCTGGTTCGGAAGTTAACGACGATCCGTTCAATCCCATTTCGGCTTATGGCCGGCAAACTTTAGAGCTGCACGGCGACGCAGCCCAGATTGATTGGGTTACTCGCGACGCACGCTTTGTTGAAAAGCTGGCGACGCCCGATGTCACGATCGCCGACATCATCGGCGACGTCGATCCGATCAAAGCCGCCAAGGGCGGACACTTGCTCAGCGATGAGTTAACAATTCATTACGGTCTTTTGCCGCGAGCTAATCGCGGCATCTTTGCTATCAATGAATTGCCTGATCTAGCCGGCAAGATTCAGGTCGGACTCTTCAACATCATGCAGGAAGGTGATGTGCAGATTAAGGGTTATCCGGTGCGCTTGCCGCTCGACGTGATGCTCGTGTTTTCGGCCAACCCGGAAGACTACACCGCACGCGGCAAGATCATCACGCCGCTCAAAGATCGCATTGGCACCGAGATCACCACTCACTATCCATCTGAAATTCAGACGGCAGTTGAGATCACCAGGCAGGAAGCCTGGATAACGCGCGACGGACTCGAAAGTCGCTTGCACGTCCCGGATTTTATTCGCGAAGTCATCGAGCAGATTGCCTTTGAGGCGCGCGACGACAATCGTGTCGACAAGCACTCAGGCGTTTCCCAGCGCATGCCCATCACTGTCATCGAGTCGGTTATCTCAAATGCCGAGCGCCGCGCGCTCCTTACGGAAGAAGAGGAAATTGTTCCACGCATTTCGGACATCTATGCGGCAACGCCATCCATGACCGGCAAAATGGAACTGGAATACGAAGGCGAACAGATTGGCGCCAGCCGCATTGCGAAGGATTTGATCAAGCGCGCCGCCGGCGAGATATTCGAAGGCTACTTTGTCGGCATCGACTTTGCCCAAACGATTCAATGGTTCGATCAGGGAAATAATCTAAGACTCGCCGACACAGCCGCAGCGGAGGAATGCAAAACACTGCTGGAAGCCGTGCCGGAGTTGATTGAAACCGCTCTAATTCCTTTCGATTTCAAAGCCAACGATCAGGCAAAAGTTGTGGCCGCCTGTGAGTTGGTGTTGGAAGGCCTCTATGCCGAGAACAAGATCAGCCGCAACGAAGAAGGCGGCTACACCGCGGTGACAAAAGCGAAGAAGGACCGGCGTGGAATGATCTACGACGACCTGACCGAGACGGGCAAGTACAGTTAGCGAATTGCCGATTGCCAATTTCCGATTGCCGATTATTGAAAGGCAGTCGCGAAAGAGTTCTCAACTGGCAATCGGAAATTGGCAATTGGCAATCGGAAATCGGCAATGAAATTCACTCGCTATTCAAAATTCAAAGGCCTCGACATCTCGTCGCTAAACCTCGGCGACCTGATGGAGGGTTTGTCTGACTCGCTGCTCGACTCCGGTTATGACGACGATTACTACTGGACGCGGCAACGTCAACCAGTAGACACGTCGCTTGATGCGCTGCGGCGGGCGCTGTTGCAGGCGCTGATGGAGCAGGGGCTTTTGAACGAGTTTCAGATCCAGGAGATGCTCGCTGACAACGAAGGCAAGTTCAAAGGTTCCCAGCTCGAGGAAATGCTTAACCAGTTGATCGAGCGGCTGGTTGAAGAAGGTTATTTATCACTCAAAGAAGAACCGCAACGCCAGCCGCAACAACCGCGCGGCGGTCGCGGCATTCCGCAAGTTTCTGAACCACTGCCACGCAACGTCAAATTCGAAGTCACTGAAAAGGGTCTCGACTTTCTTGGCTACAAAACGCTGCGAAATTTGTTGGGCAGCCTGGGAAAGAGTTCGGTCGGCCGCCACGACACGCCGCATCTTTCCACCGGCGTCGAAGCCGCGGCCGCCAGCAAGCCTTACGAGTTTGGCGACACCATTAACCTCGATGTGAACACAACCTTGTTATCCGCAATCAAACGCGAAGGACTTAGTGTTCCGCTTAATCTTGAGTACAGCGACCTGCACGTCCAACAGTGTGACTACCAATCGTCATGCGCGACAGTCGTGATGCTGGATTGTTCACATTCGATGATTCTTTACGGCGAGGATCGGTTCACGCCGGCTAAGAAAGTTGCGCTGGCGCTGGCCCATTTGATTCGCACCCAGTATCCGGGCGACTCGTTGAAGATCGTTTTGTTCCACGACAGCGCTGAGGAGTTACCGCTGGCCAAACTAGCCGTCACCCAAGTTGGTCCCTACCATACCAATACGGCGGAGGGTTTGCGCTTGTCGCGTCGCATCCTGCAAGCGCAACGCAAAGAGATGAAGCAAATCGTGATGGTCACAGACGGCAAACCAACCGCGTGTTTTGTTGAATCGGACTCTGCTGTTGCGTCTCGCGGGAGATATGCGGGCAGGACGCCCGCGCTCCCAGGGCGCCACATTTACAAAAACTCGATGGGCGGCGATCCATTTGTAATGGAGGCGACGTTCAAGGAAGTTCAGGCTTGCCGCAAAGCAGGCATCATGATCAATACGTTCATGCTGGCCAGCGACTTCTACCTGGTCGAGTTCGTGAAGCAGATGACGGCGATGACCAACGGGAAGGCCTATTTCGCAAATCCTGCTAACCTCTCTCAGTTTGTTTTGATAGACTTTCTAAGGCGACGAACCAGCCGCGTTCGTTAGTACGATCGGGCTGGCGGATTCGTAATCAAAGTTACCCTGCTAACTAAAATATTTGGTAAAACCGGAGGCGGTTTGGAAGCTGACAACCCGAAAGTAAGACTTCGTCTGCCGCGCCGCGTCCTTACTGCCTACTCAGTACTTATCGTAGGACTACTCGCAACCATTGTTGTCGGTACCCTCCTCGACAAGACTTTTCTGCCCTACACGCTGACTGCCGGCATCATAATTAGCTTGCTTTTGTATGTTCTGGCCAATTCCGAAAGGCGGGCGCGCGCTGCGGCTGAAAGCTTTGCCCACAAACTTCAGCTTTCCGAATTGGCCGTCAGGAATATGCTTGTCGAGCGCGAGCGCGCCGAAATAGCTTTGAAAGAAAGTGAAGAGCGTTATCGCGATCTGGTTGAGAACGCCAACGACATCGTTTACACGATGGATCTCAACGGAAATCTTACTTCGATTAACAAAGCGGCCGAACTTATTACCGGTTTCAAACGCGCGGATCTACTTACCAAGAATCTGGCCGAATTCATTACTCCTGAATCGATGGAGACAACCCGCCAGATGCTCGAGCGCAAACTGCTCGGCGAAGAGCGAACGAATTATGAAATGGATTTCCGGACGCCCGACGAGCGGGAGCTCACGCTTGAGATAAGCAGCAAGCTCATGCTGAAGGATGGCAAGCCCTTCAGTGTCCAGGGCATTGCGCGCGACATCACCTCACGACGCCGTGCCGAAGAAGCGCTGCGGCAAGCAGACCAACGCGCCCTTTCAACCTATGAACGCTTGCTTGAGCGCCTCTCGGGTCTCGCCCAGATGTTCGGCACCGCACGGGACCTGGCGGCAATTTTTCGGGCGTTAAGAGAATTCACAGTCGTTTCCGTTCCCTGCCAGGGACTTTTTGTTTCGCTTTACGATCCAACTCGTGATGTGCGTACCGCAGTTTACGGCTGGGCGGACAGCGTGGAACTGGATACTTCGCAACTGCCGCCGATGCCGGTGACGGCCAGCGGACCAAACAGTCGCGCAATCAGAACGAACCAGGTGGTGATCACCAGCGACTATATGAAGGAAACCCGCGGTCATCCGGCTGTTCTCGTCGGACCCGATAATGGACTGCGGCCACAATCGTCGCTGGCGGCGCCCATGTCAGTGATGGGTGGCGTCATTGGCACTATCGAAGTACAGACGTATGAGCCGGCCGCCTATGGCGAGGAACATGCGACTGCCATGCGCATGGCAGCAAACCTCGCGGCGGTAGCGATCGAAAACATGCGCCTCCTGGAACGCGAAAGCACGGCGCGCGCTGCAGCCGAAGAATCAAACCGTCTTAAGGATGAATTCCTGGCCACAGTTTCGCATGAACTGCGCACGCCGCTGACGGCAATACTTGGCTGGTCGCGCATGCTCGAAGGCGGTTTAGAAAGTGAGATGGCTGCCCGCGCTATTGAGACAATCAAGCGCAACGCAAAAGCGCAAGCGCAGATCATCGATGACATTCTCGACGTCTCGCGCATCATCACGGGCAATCTCTATCTTGAACTACATCCGATCGAACTCGCTCCCGTATTGGAATCCGCAATCAACGTCGTTCGTCCGACTGCGGAAGCCAAGGGTATTCAAATCGAGTCTAACTGCGGCCGCGAGCCGGCGGTTGTGTCCGGTGATGCAAACCGCCTGCAACAAGTGTTCTGGAATCTGTTATCAAACGCAGTGAAGTTCACTCCTGCGGGCGGCAAAGTAACGTTATCGCTGCGACAATTGGATTCTGAAGTAGAGCTGGAAATAACAGATACCGGGAAAGGCATTGACGCAAGCTTCTTACCGTTTGTGTTCGATCGGTTTCGGCAGGCCGACAGCACTTCGACGCGCCAACACGGCGGGCTCGGTTTGGGTCTCGCGATTGCGCGTCAGCTGATCGAGATTCACGGCGGAACTATCAGCGCGGCCAGCGACGGAGAGGGCAAGGGCGCGACGTTTCGTTTGCGCTTGCCGCTGATCGGAGCGCTTGCTAAGTTGAGTTCGCAACCGCACGACGTCGAGCAGATTGCTCCAG
Source organism: Pyrinomonadaceae bacterium (assembly GCA_036265575.1). Classification (GTDB taxonomy): domain Bacteria; phylum Acidobacteriota; class Blastocatellia; order Pyrinomonadales; family Pyrinomonadaceae; genus PSRF01. The sequence goes on along the minus strand of DATAOU010000163.1, from coordinate 958 downwards.
CAAAACAGGCGCAAGACGTTTTGGCAGGGGTCCAGGTGCTGGTCGTGGATGACGACCTGGACACGCTTGAGCTGTTAACTGCAGCACTGCGACAGCGGAGCGCGACGGTGACGGCAGTTTCATCGGCGGCGGCGGCCCTGGACTCGATAAATGCGGCGAAGCCCCATGTGCTGATTTCCGACATCGCGATGCCGGGCGAAGACGGTTACGACTTGATCAAGAAAGTCATCGCGCTCGAGCTGGCCCCGAAAATATCGGCCATCGCCATCACGGCTTATGCGAAGGACGAAGACCGCGAACGCGCGTTAGCGGCAGGTTTTCAGCGCTATCTGTCCAAGCCGGTGGAGTTGGGCGAATTCATTTCAGCGGTCGCGGAAGCAGCGGAAACGCATTGGTAAATCGTAAATCGTAAATCGTAAATAGCCGAACCAAACCTGAACCGGCATGACTTCCGAGGCTTATAAGATTTATTTGCGCGGCGACTGTTGAGCGCAAGGCAATTCTGAAAGCGTCAGGAAACTAGCTGATCAAATCCATTTACGATTCACGATTCACGATTTACGGTCTTTAGATGCACAAAAAATATACGATTGAGGAGCGCGTGCGCTGGGGTGACGTGGATGCGGCGCGCATTATCTTTTACGGCGCTTACATTCGCTTCTTTGAATTTGCCGAGACTGAGCTCTTTCGCGCGGTGAATCTGCCCTACAGCGTCATGTTTGACGAGCTTGACGTGTGGCTGCCGCGAGTACACATCGAATGCGATTTTCATCACGCCGCGCAACTGGACGACTTGCTGGAAGTTTCAGTTTACGTCGGACGTTTTGGCAATAAGTCGATGCGGCTGGACTTTGAGGTGCGACGCAAGGGCGAGAAGGAGTTGGTTGCGACTGCATACTTCGTACTGACTTCGGTGCGCCGAGATACGTTTGAGACGGTGCCGATTCCGCAGGAGCTA
>DATAOU010000162.1:0-3983 GCA_036265575.1 Pyrinomonadaceae bacterium | reverse complement strand
TTCACTTATCTTTTGCACGGCGTTGGGAGTCAGGTTGCTTAACTGGCAGGTCGCCCGCCACGAAGCTCTCGCTGTCCAATCCAGTGTTGCCCTCAATTACAAACATCTCGCCGAGTTGATTCGAGCGAATGGTCTCACATCGCTCTATGATCGATCAGCTACAACCAGCAACCCCGATTTGCTTGGTCACCCGCCGGGTTATCCAATTCTGCTTTCGTTCATTTATCGCGTCGCTCCCGAGTCAGACACCGCGACTCAACTGCTGCAAATGATGCTCGACTCATTATCCGCGATCGTCATCGCGCTGATCGCGTTTGAACTGTTTCCGGCCGCGGTTGGGATTATTGCCGGGTTCCTGGCCGCGCTGGCGCCCCAGTTTAGTTGGAATTCAATATTGCTTTTGCCGGATTCGCTGGCTGCATTGCCAATATTGCTGGCGATGCTGCTGATAACCAAAGCGCTGGTGCGAAGTAATTCCACGAGCGACCAACCTTCAATTGTTTCCATGCTCGCTGCCGGCGCTCTCATAGGCGTTTCCGTTTGGCTGCGGGCAAACTCGCTGTTGCTGGCGCCGTTTCTGGCCTTGCTGTTTCTTTTGATCCGCAAACGCGGAGCCCGATTTCTTATCACCCTCGCGTTGCTCGGCGGCGCGTTGCTAGTCATTTCCCCGATCACAATTCGCAACGCGATCGTGTATGGCAAGTTTATCCCCGTTTCGCTCGGAGCCGGGCAAACGCTCATCGAGGGCATTGCAGATTACAACAGGGACGGGTCGCTTGGCTTGCCGCAAACTGATATCGAGTTAGCTCGCGGCGAAGCTGAAACTGCGCAACGCCCCGAATATGCCAACTCTCTCTTCACGCCGGATGGAATCGAGCGCGATCGCGCGCGGCTGAGGCGTGGCTTTGCTGTTATTCGCGCACATCCGATCTGGTTCGCCGGCGTCATGATAAGAAGAGCAGCGTCGATGCTGCGGCTGGAGCGAACGCCGCTGCGACTGGCTTCATCTGGCTCCGGAACGTGGCAGTTCCTGATTCAGGCGCCGCTGCGATTCGTGCAAAAAATCTTTATCACCGCGATCTTCCTACCGCTTTTCCTGGTCGGAGTGGGCATTCTCGTTTATCAACGTCAATTTCAAAGCTTCGCGATCATGTTGGTAGTTCCCTGTTATTACTTTTGCGCTCAGTCGGCCTTGCACACTGAATACCGGTACGTTCTGGTTATTCATTACTTTCTATTTGTGATCGCTGCTGTTGCGATCTATTCAATCGCCCGAGAAGTCGGGAAAAGGATTGCAAGACCGCCTGGTCCTTCAAAGTCTTGACTGCTACCAACAGTGCGCCAAGCATGGCTCGGATTCGGCTCTGCCGTCTGATGTGCGGTGGTGGCTCGGCCCCACCGGTAAGCGGTCTTATTCCTTTTAGGGCTACGCCCGAAAGTAGGGCGGAGCCCCAAAAACCTCTGAGGCCCGTCGGAAGGTCATAGACCTTCCGCACATCAAACGGCAAAGCCGCGGACTACTCTTCGGTTCTGCCTTTGCTTATCCACAGGTTACGCCTTGGCTCTTCTCAATCCCGAGCAACTCCGCCACTGCTTGTAAATTATTCTCAGCCTCGCGCCGGTACTCCGCCGCCCACGGATTCGGTTCTTCCCAAACCGGATACAACAACACTGCCTGTAACTGATTAACTAACTGGTCCACGTCGCCAAAGTCATAGAGCAGCATCCCGCGCGTTTCGCCGGCGCGCGTTGCAATCACCGGCAACCCGGCCCACAGAGCTTCAATGCGCGAAATGCCGTAGCTTTCATCCGCAAAGCTGCGCACAAACACGTCGCTACGCTTCATGATTTCGCTTATTTGGGGATTAGGCACTTCTTCAAGAACTGTTATCCAATCACGTTGCCATAACACTTCTTCACGATAGACTTCATCGCGCACGAAGGCGCCGTCCAGCAGCAACAGCCCAATGTCCTTTCCGGTGCGGCGGCGAAGCTCTTCGACCGCTTCAGCCACGTCGCGAAATCCGTAACTCGGAAAAAAGACGCCGATGGAACAAACCCGCAGTTGGCAGGCGAGGTAAGGCGCGATTGAGTTCTTCGTGGTGCTCGAGAGTTCACTTTCGGAAGCGGCGGGAGTGGGCGGCATAAGACCAGGTATCACCTTGATGGGTTGGCTTACTGCGAGCTCCTTTGCGAGCCAGTGCCGTAAGTCCTCGCTGACAACCACGAATTCGTCGACAGCGTTTAAGGCTCGATGAAACAGCCAACGCTGAAACCAACCAAACTCGAGATAACGTTTAGGGAGTGAACCGTCGTGAACGTTTTTGTACCATTCAAACTTCAGCTGCCACTTGAGAGTCAGCCAGACGAGTAACAACAGCGGGTTGGGATACTCGAAATGAAAGTGTGTTGCGTCGAGAATGCGTGCACCTCGGCCTTCCGCCAGCAGGGCCCAGAGCGTTCCTAGTCGGCGATGGGCCACAAAACGCTGCGAAGGGTCTCTGGGCTGCGCGCCCCCGTAAGTCCAAACTCGTACTGAACTTCCCAGCTGAGCTACCAGCGCCTGCATGTAGGTTGTCACCCCGCCATAAGGCGGCGGCATTGGGCCAAAGAGTATAATCCTCCGGTTCATCGAGATCGTTGGATTGTTGCCGCGGAATGCGTTAAAGGCAATTGAAGGTTCGCTGATACCTTAACGTCGCAGAGGCGGGATCGCAAAGAACTCTGAGTGCCACTGCCGAACGCCGGAGGCCGAGATGTACTGGCCTGGTTCCAACGCCTTAGGAACACATGCAATAAATGATCGCAATCGAGCCACAAGAAGATATTCAACAGACGAGTGTCGATGGGCCAGGGTCAGTGGCTGTAGTCGTGCCATCGTTCAACCACGCGCGATTTGTTGAAGCGACACTGCGCTCAATTTTTAAGCAAACGTCGCCGCCGGGACAGCTGCTCGTTATCGACGACGGATCGACCGACGATTCCCCTGCAATCATTGAACGCGTGCTGAATGATTGTCCTTTCCCCTGTGAGCTGTGGGCTCGCGAGAACCGCGGCCTTTGCGCCACATTAAACGAAGGCTTTGCTCGCAGTAGCGGAGAATACTTTGCCTATCTTGGCTCGGACGATTTGTGGCTGCCGGAATTTCTTGGCGCTCGCGTGCAGCTGCTTAAGGCCCGCCCGAATGCGGTGCTCGCGTACGGTCATGCATTTTTTATCGACGAAGAAAGCCGAGTCGTGGACTCAACTGCGGAATGGGCCACGTACGCAGATGGTGATGCGCGCAAGATGCTGCTCGAGACAACCGGTCCTATGAGTCCGACTGTGCTTTACCGCCGCGGCGTCCTTGAAGAGCAGCGCTGGCGCGAGGAGTCGCGATTGGAAGATTACGATCTTTACCTGCGTTTGAGTGCTCAAGGTGAATTTGCGTTTGACCCGCGAGTTCTTTCTGCCTGGCGCAGGCACGGGTCGAATGTTAGTGGGAACCAGAGCTTGATGCTCGAAGAGCAGTTGCGGGCGCAGCGCGACGCAGCCTTAAGATTTGGATTTACCGAACAAGAGATTGAACGGCTGCAAAGGACCACCCGCTTCAACCGCGCAGAAGATTTTTTGCGCGTGGGACAAAAATCGCAGGCCTTGCAGTTGATAACGAGTAACCTGCGTGGGGTCCGATCAGCTCGCCTCAGCGCTAAGCTGCTCCTGCGCCTGTTAATTCCGAATTCGTTTATGCGCGGGCGAGCGCGCTACCGGCAAAAGAAAACTTTCGAGCGTTATGGGAGGCTGTAGCCCGGCATTCAACAGGCCGGCCCTTCCCCGGCGATACCTTGTGGTCCGGTCTCTGTGTGGTGAGTCTACAAAGTAAACTTCCACCACAGAGACACAGAGATCACAAAGGACGCACAGAGAGCTACGCCTTCACGATGAATACTTGCCCCGGCGCAATCTTCATGTGTTTGAATTTTGAGGGACGGTAGGGCGGCGTC
>DATAOU010000161.1:0-2950 GCA_036265575.1 Pyrinomonadaceae bacterium | reverse complement strand
ACGACGCTCGGATCGACCAGTTTTTGCGCGAGCATCGGCTTTACCGGGACGAACGCCGTCATCATGAATATTGAAAACACAACGAGGTGCAAAACGGACCGCATCGCAAAATTCTCCCAACAAAAATCGTTGCCGATATTGGGCGGCCCTAAATGAGGGCCTACAGCTTGGTAGCTGTGCCGGCTGCCGCCGCATGTTAACGAGATCACATTGGGACGCAAATTCTCTTAGGGGCGGGTGCTCGCGTTTAAGTCGTGAGCCCCGGAGCAACGCGCCTCAGCAATCGGCCAGCACGGCTTCCCACCGCCTCAGAAGCGACGTTCGCGGGGCGTCATCGATGCGCAGCCGGTCGGCAATCCAGTCAAAAATGAATTCGTTCGCAAGCGTCGGGTTGTCGATGTGATCCTGCGACGCAGCCGTATCGGCCCCGCGGAATATTTTCAGCGTAGCGTCGCGCTGATCCGACTTGATCTGGCCAAACAGGCCGCTGACGTGGCCTGCCTCGAGCCAGCCATGCTCGCCGATGGTGATCAACACCGGACACTTTATGCTGCGGCTGACTCGGCCAACTTCGAGCCCGGCGGAGAGGAGATGGCCCTCACTGGTCTTGCCGCGCTTTGCAAAGAACTCTCGCTCGTGCAGATCCCAGATGCCCCCATCGCAAACCGCGGCCGCGAAGCGATCATCGAGGGCAATTCCCCGTGCGACGAACGAGCCCGAACTGCTTCCGAGAATCGCTATTCGGGCTTTATCGACATCGTTCCTGGTCGCGAGGTAATCCATGACATGGCCAATCGCGGTTTCCATATCCGGCCGACCGACCAGCTTCTCGAATAGCGCGCCGCTGCCGGATCCCAGTAGATCTACCGCGAGCAGGGCCATGCCGCGATCGGCCGCGTACCGCGCAATCTTGTAGAGATACTCTTCCTTGCGATGGCCCGGTTCGCCGATGCAAATGACGACCGGCGTTTCGGATGACGCGTTCGGAGGGGGCAGGAAATAGCCTTCCAATGGGTATCCCTCAAGCCAGGGAATCTCGACGGCCGCGCCGGCGGGCTTGCGATGCTTGAGGTAGCTTCGCGCGCATGCCCGCATGCTGGCGAGCACGGTTTGCCGTCGCTTGTCTGCGCAATCAAAAGGGAACATGGCCGCGTTGTAGTAATTCGTCGCACGCAGCCAGTTGCTTTGCGCCGTCAGCAGATTGCCGCGCGCGATGGCCCGGTCGGCGCGTTCGGCGCTGACATCGCCAGTCTTCTTCCATTCCTCAAACCAGGACTGCTCGTCCTTTGGATCGATCCGGTTCGCGGTGAGGAAGCATTCAGAAACCGTCGAGCCACCTTCTTGAGCTGCTCCCAGGAGCCTCATCAGTTCGGTCGAAAGATCTTCATTGTCGGGCCAATGGGTCCACCCCCTGGGATCGAACTGAGGTCGCAAGCAGAGTGGCCCTTCGGAGCTGGACGGGTTTATGCAGGCATTCGAGACGAGGCTCCATCAATGGAGCTTTGTTTTTGACTAGCCGATCCGATTGCCTTCAATCCGGGCGAGGAGGCTCAGAGATCGATCGCGACTTTCAAGCAGGCTTTCTCAAGGCGGTTCTTCAGGGATGTGAGTTTGGCGGTGAAGGCTGCGAGTTCTCGATCCCTAAAATCCGCAAAGATGAAGTCGCTCAGGGTTTCCTGCTGGGAGGCCAGGTTCGCCATCTGCTTGTATGCCTTGTCTGTCAAGGACATCTGCACGATTCTGGCATCATCCACAGAGGTCTTTCGGCGCATGAACCCTTTCTTCTCCAGCAGCTTCGACTGCGTTGTGACGAAGGATGGGTCGACGTGAAGCATCTTTGATACGACTTTCACCGGAACGCCTTCGCCCTGATCGAGGTCCGCCAACGCCGTCAGGATCATCCACTGTGGACCGCTTATTCCCAGAGTCTTCGCCCAGAAGTAGCGGAGCTCCTGCAGGTAGACGTTGATCGAAGCTACTTCCCAAGTGAAGCGCTTGATGACGTCCTGATTCTTTGCCGCGTCGCTCGGATCAGCCCGTTTCGCCAAGTCCACTGAACTCGCTCCCTTATTGAGGCCAGCTCCCACGCCTCAATATCGATCGGTTCGCGGTAGGGCGCAATTGAAAAAATCAGATAACAAGATCAAGCATGTGACGCGCTTTTTTGGCTCTAAAAAGGTCAAAACAGAGTGTTGCGCGCTAGACACACCGCACCTGCAAACAATTAGCTTACTCAATAAACTATTTTGATTACGTAATTTCACCATGCATAGTTCATGAGGCGACTGGGGGCCAGATCGTCCCGTTAGGTGGTTCGCTTTTGTCCCTCGCGTCACGCGGGTGTGTCCGAAGACGCGAATGACAGAGCGGTTTTCAAGGGATCAGGGGACCAACCCTTGGGTGTTCGCACCTGACGGAGCCGGAACCTTCCCACAACTGGAGGTTAACATGAGGATTATTAAGAGCCTTATGCTCGGCTCGGCGGCGGGTCTGCTCGCCATGAGTGGGGCACAGGCAGCTGATCTTCCGCTCAAGGCCAAAGCGGTCGAGTACGTAAAGGTCTGCTCGCTGTATGGTGCCGGTTTCTACTACATTCCGGGTACCGACACCTGCATCAAGCTGGGTGGTTACTTGCGTGCTGACGTGGCGGTCAACACGAACACGGACGACACTGGTAACACGTCGGGTCCCGGCGGCGCGAAAAACCGGTTCACCAATGGTTACACCTGGCGTTCGCGCGAAGACCTCAACATCGATACCCGCACTGCGACCGAATATGGCGTGGTCCGCACTTTCTTCGATGCGACGTTTACCTGGACGACAGACAGCTTCGCCGGTCAAGGAAACGGATCGACTGTTTATTCGCCGATCGGTGCAGTTTCCGCGCCGAACAACGCCAACGCAGGCGCGGTGGCCGGTGGTACGGTTGGCGTCTATTACGCCTTCATCC
>DATAOU010000160.1:0-2311 GCA_036265575.1 Pyrinomonadaceae bacterium | reverse complement strand
CGGCTTCTGCTTCCGGCGCATACGCGTCACCGATACTCGCTGCCGTGAGTCCTATTCCTGCGAGGCCGGCGGCTTTCAATAACTCGCGGCGCGACAAGGCGACTGGCGCGTCGGATTTGGGATCGTCGTTCATAGCTGAGTTCTCCGGTTAGGCCTGGAGTTGTTTTCGGCCGACCTCTTTTATGCGTTCATCGGGCCACTTCTCCAGGTAACTGTACTCCGGGTGGTTCGGTCTGCCTTTACACGGATTGCGCGCCGCGTTGTAACAGCAGATCAGCGACCAGCGCGGATTCGGACTGCGATTCGCGTCCGAACGGTGTAGCAGGTTCGAATGAAAGAACAGCGCGCTGCCCGGTTCCATTTCGCAGTAAACAAGCTCCAGATGTTTCAGCGCTTCATTGACCCGATCCATATCTGCGCCTGTTTGATCGCCGGTCTTGTTATGGTCGATGCGGCCCATCAGATGAGAGCCGCGGATCACTTGCAGGCAACCATTTTCTTTGCCGGCTCGATCCACCGCTATCAAGCAACTAGCCAGGTAAGGAAAAAGACAGTTGTTCGAATACCAGTAACCGTAATCCTGGTGCCATTCCCACGAGCCGCCGACGAACGGCTCTTTCAACATCATCTTATGGTGATAGTGATAAACCTCTCCGCCTAATATCTGTTCCAGAGGTTCGACGATGCGCAAGCAGCGCACGAACGCGCTGTAGATATCATCTTCCAGAGCGTCTGTTAACCAGAGCTTGCTCGTTCCGGCATGAGCATCACGTCGTTCGAGTGCTTCTCGTTCCAGCCGCTGGTCGGTTTTGGCGATGGTGATCAGCAGGTCCATCTCTTCGGCATCGAAGAGCGCCGGTTTCAAGAGGTAACCGTTGCGGTTGAATTGATCGATCTCCTGTTCGGTTAACTTCATGGTTTGGGTACCCGGCGATCGGTAAAAACCAGTTCCCCGAATTTTGCTAAGACGTGAAAGTCGTCCTGCAGCGTCGGCGACCAGGCAAGTTCCGCCACGCGCGGTTTCTGGTCAACCCGGTAGAGATTCATGCGCCAACGATCGCCGGCTTGCGGTGGGTTGTGAGTCGCGGTCGCGACATCTTCCAACGGTAAAGCGATCTCGCAGGTCCACCCGCGATCGTTGTCCTTGCCGTCAATTGTTCCGTCCACCTGCACCGCCCAGCGCAAGTGTTCGCTGTTCCAGCTTTCATAGTGCAGTGGTTTGCGTTTGTCGAGCAGGTAAATGTCCAACATCGTTCCGAGTGGATTCACTTCCAACTCGATGTAGTTTGGTGTCGACGGACTTGCCTGGAGAAAAACTTCCACGACTTCCTCCAGCCAAAGGTGCTCGTCGCGTCGCTTCATCGTGGCCCAGACGTTCGTGTCCGTCACGCGAAAGGCGAAGTAGATAAAACGCTGGTCGTAGAGAATGCGCGCTTCAGTTGCCAGTTCGCTGTGAGATCCGTCGCGGTTGTTTACGAAGGTGTTGACGGCGGCGCTTTCCGCCCACGCCTTTTCGTCGAGCTTTCCGTCGATGCTAATTGCGGTCGTCACATAAGCGGCTTCATACGCCGGCAATGATTGCGCCGCCGTTCGGAGGCCGCCGCAACACAGGCACACCACCAACAGCAACAGCGAAACACGCAGACGCAAAAACGAATCTTTCTTACGCAACATCGACTACTTCCGTGGTGGCAAACGGCCATTGTTTTGTCTGATAAGACCAAAGCCCGAAACACAACAATCCTAACGCCAGCGTGCCCAGTCCGAAGGAGATGATCCGCCAATCGGTCGTTGCAAAAACAAACGTCCAGCCGAGTAGTGCAAGCAGGTTCGGCAGCGGGTAGAGCCAGATTCGGTAGGGGCGTTTCAGCTCGGGCTCATTTCGCCGCAGCAACGTAACGGCCGCAATTTGCCCGATGAATTGAACGAGAATGCGGGTGGTGATCAGCGCGTCGATGACCATGCCGAGGGAAAAGAAACTGCAAATAATCGCGATCGCACCGAGGACGACCAGCGACACATACGGAAAGTTTTTCTTCGGATGCAGCCGGCCAAAGATTTTGAAGAAATAGCCATCGAGCGCCGCGGCATAAGGCACGCGTGAATATCCCAGCAGCAGCGCGAACACCGAACCGAACGCGGTCCAGAGCACCATCGCAGTGAAGAACGTGGCTACGCCACTACCGTAAACGCGTTCCATCAAAATTGAAACGATGAAGTTCGACTGCGGATGCTGTTCCGCCGGCACAAACTCCCGCCACGGCACCACGCCGATAACCGAGAAGTTTATGGCGATGTAGATCAGCGCGAC
>DATAOU010000159.1:0-5560 GCA_036265575.1 Pyrinomonadaceae bacterium | reverse complement strand
TCGACTTTTGCTGATGCCTTTGTAGAAATTTTGGCGGCGGAACAGACGCCGGAAAGCGGCCAATGGTTTCAGGGGACCGCAGACGCTGTGCGCCAGGTGTTACCGCACATCGGCGATTGGCGTATCGACACGCTTTTGATTCTGTCGGGCGATCATCTTTATCGCATGGACTATCGTGACTTTCTCAAGCGTCACTATGAAACTGATGCAGACATCACGATCTCGGTGATTCCTGTCCCGGCAGTTTCGGCGAGCGAGTTTGGCTTGTTGAAAACCGATAGCGCCGGCCGCATTGTCGAGTTCAGTGAAAAGCCCAAGGGTGAAGCGCTCGAAGCGATGCGCGTTGATACGACAGAACTGGGCCTAAGTCCTGCTGACGCGCAGGCGCGACCCTACCTGGCGTCGATGGGCATTTACGTTTTCAAATACGATAAGCTCGAGAAGCTGTTGTCTGAAGGTTCGGACCATGTCGACTTTGGCCGCGAAATAATTCCGGCTGCGATCGGCCGCTACAACGTGCAGGGCTTTTTGTTTGACGGCTACTGGGAAGACATAGGAACAATCGCGGCGTTCTACAAAGCAAACCTGGACATGACCGCAGCTATTCCGCCGTTTAATCTTTTCGATGCCGAGGCGCCCTTGCTTTCCCGCGCGCGCTATTTGCCGCCGTCGAAATTCGACAACTGCGCGATCAGCGATTCCATTTTCAGTGACGGCTGCATCATTAACGGCGCGAAAATTAATCGTTCCGTGATTGGCTTGCGTAGTCGAATCGCCGAGGGCGTACAACTCGACAGCGCCTACATGATGGGTGCCGACTATTACCAAACACTTGAAGAGATGGCCCGGGACATTTCCAATGGTTACCCGCGTATCGGCATTGGCGCCAACACGATCATCACTCGCGCGATCATCGACAAGAACGCGCGCATCGGCAGCGGCGTAAAACTGGTGAACGAGGCCCAAGCTATTGAGGCAGACGGTCCGGATGGTTCTTACTTCATCCGCGATGGCATCATCATCGTTCCGAAGAACGCGGTGATAAATGATGGTACGGTAGTATGAAGCAGCAAACGCCAACGGAATGGACTTTAGTTGAGTGGCGTCGTCGCACACACAGACTAAAGGCTATGCCACTCAAGTCTAACAAGGGGTCAGCTTTGAATTTAGCGAGAAGGGAAGAGGACAGACCAAAAAGTTGTCCCACAAAAACTTATGGCGCGAGGATGGGAAAGCAAATCTGTAGAGGCGCAGATCGAGGAAGAGGATCGCGCCTACGATGCGGGGCGCAAACTGGCATCGGATCATTCGACCGCGCAGGACCTGAGGCTGGAATCACTTCGTCTTTCGCGCGTGCGGATTGAGACACAACTGGCACGCGCCGTTCATCCGGCGCATCGCGAGATGTTGATGAAGGCACTCCAGGCGATTGAGAAAGAAAGCGAGCAACTCACCCTGGAAGCGAAACGCGACAGACAGTAGTTGTCCCCCTGCCGGTTTACTCTTAAAGTAAAACCTTAACGAATATTATCTACTTCTGCGTTGAGACCAATGAGCGGCTAGACTTTAGTCTCTGGCACTGTCGCAGACACAGACTAAGGTCTAGGCCATGCCAGACCCAATCATGCCTGTAAAACCCGCAACCCGAGACTACCACCCTGCCCGCATTGAGCGCGCGGCGAGTAAACCGAAGCGAAGCAGCAAAGCCGCTAAGCGCCTCGTTTTGCCGCGCAACGAAACAAACCTGGACCTGGAAATCGACGGGCGGGTGGTTAAGCTTACAAACCTGGGAAAGCCCTTCTGGCCGGAGTTAGGAATAACGAAACGCGACCTGTTGCAGTATTACGCTGATGTCTCGGGAGTTCTGCTGCCGCACATTGTCGATCGTGCGATGGTGATGAAACGCTACCCGAACGGCGCGGCAGGGGACTTCTTTTTCATGAAGCGAACCCCGAAACCACATCCCGAGTGGCTGGAGCTATGTCACATCGAGCATTCTTCGGGAAACGTAATCGACTTCCCGATGATTCAGGATCTCGCTTCATTAATGTGGTTAATCAATCTTGGATGCATCGATCTTAACCAATGGTATGCGCGCTGCGATGACGTTGACCGGCCTGATTACCTGCACTTTGATCTTGATCCGGTACCGGGCGCGAACTTTGACAAAGTTATAGAGACAGCGCTCTTGTTGCGGGAAGGGCTCGAGTCCTTGAAGATGCCTTGCTACGCAAAGACAACTGGTTCAAAGGGAATTCATATTTATATTCCCATCCAGCGCGGACCGACGCAGAAGCAGGTGTGGAAGTTCGCCAAGGAATTCTCGCACGCGATTGCGGCGCAGGCGCCGAAGTTGATAACGGCAGTTTACGTTGTTGCGAAGCGACCAAAGGGCAGGGTACTGGTCGACTATAACCAGAACGCGTGGGGGCGAACGTTGGCATCAATTTACTCCATTCGGCCCCGACCTCAGGCTACGGTGTCGACGCCTGTAACCTGGAAAGAGCTTGAGCGTGGTGTCACCATTGAAGACTTTCGCATCGACAATGTGCCGGCTCGCGTACGGAAGCTTGGAGATTTATGGGAGCCGGTTCTGGCAAAACGCGGACGCTTCAAACTTGAAGCGTACCTTTAAGTCGCGACCTGAAGTCGTTCGACCTGGACACGGGACTGAGGTAATCCTTCAAGGGTCGGCAAGCAGACACTTAAGAGAAAGCATTAGCTGAATCGGCGAGCAAGCGGGAAGCGTGACGATGACGACAACAGACAGCGCTGCCACGAAAGAAGTAACTCGCATCTGGACGGTGGGCCATTCAACCCGCTCCGCCGAAGAGTTCAACGAGATTCTCACCTCCCAACATATCGAGGCCTTGGTTGATGTTCGAAGTTTTCCCGGCTCGCGCCGTTACCCGCAGTTCAATAAGCAACAACTTGCGACCTCATTGCCGGTAAACGGTATTGCGTATTTCCACTTGCCCGAACTAGGTGGCCGGCGTCAGGCGCGCAAGGATTCAATTAACACCGCCTGGAAAAACCAGTCGTTCCGAGGCTATGCCGACCACATGGCCAGCGAGGAGTTTCAGCAGGGCATAGAACGTTTGTTGGAAATTGCCGGTGGGAAGAGAACTGCTGTTATGTGCGCCGAGGCGTTGTGGTGGCGCTGCCATCGCAGCATGATTTCAGATTTTCTTAAGGCGCGCGGCCTGGAAGTGGTTCACATTCTCGATGCGACTCATGACCAGCTGCACCCATATACGAGTGCCGCGCGAATTGTTGATGGAGAACTGTCATACGCGGGATTGTTGGCGTAAAGTTTTTGCCTGTGTAATCACGAACACTTCAAGAGAGGATCAAGTGACTAACTGGGACCGCGGTCGTCCCGCCCGCTTCGTGCAATGACGCTTTGCTTGGCTTGCCGATTTATGTGCTGCTGAGTGAACCGCTGCTCCGGCGGGCGGGACGCCCGCGGTATCCGTGAACGCAGCGACCCAAAGCTTTAGTTGAACTAACACCTCAGCTTCCCTTGCTGTGCCAGACCTTTTTCTTGCCGCCCTTCTTGCGCCGCTTCACGCCGGTACGACGAGGCACCTTTTTCGGATCACCTGTGGCGGCTTTCTTCACATCACCGCCTTCGTCCTCAGCGATCTCCGCCAGCGTGCGTCGCGTGAGAATTGAAGCAGGCGCAATCTCAGTTACTTCTTCTTCGGTCGTGTAGTAATCGCGATGCTTGAGCAACAGCCACTGCCGGTCGCGCGTTTTGACCAGTACCCAGGAGCCTTTCAGTTTCTCGCCGTTGAGGGAAAACTTTAACTCGCCTTTGCGCAGCGCTGCGCTAACGTCATCAGTATTCTCAGGTTCATAAGTGCCGATGTCCCAAACCATGACTGTGCCGCCGCCGTATTCGCCTTCCGGTATCACTCCCTCAAAATCCGCGTAGTCCACCGGGTGATCCTCGACCTGCATTGCGAGCCGCTTCACGCTTGGATCCAAAGACGGCCCTTTGGGCACAGCCCATGACTTAAGAACGCCATCCGCTTCAAGGCGGAAATCGTAATGAAGCTGTGTGGCGCGGTGTTTTTGAACCACGAACAACCGGCCACTCTTGGTGCGTTTCTTCTCCGGACCGGGTTCCGGGGTTTTATTAAACTTTCGCTTCTTCTTGTATTCGGTTAAGGATGCCATTGGCGAAAGGTAACCTAAAGCGTTGCTTTAAGTGTTGCAGAAGCGTGAAAGTTTTCTAAGCAGATGCAATAGACGCGGACTCGGATGGGGGTGGCTGCTCGTCAAATAGTTCTGTCTGAATCGGATCTAAGCCAAGAACTTCGCGAACCCGCCCAAAGCTGCGACGATGAATAGGCAGAGCGCCGAGTTCCTTTAAGGTGCGGCAATGCTCTGGCGTCGGATAACCTTTGTGCGAGGCAAAGCCATATCCCGCATAAAGCGCGTCCAACTCAAGCATGTGAGCATCGCGCGTCGTTTTGGCGATGATCGAAGCGGCGGCAATGGTAGCGGACAGAGCGTCGCCGCGGATGATGCCACGTTGCGGCACTGGGCATTGCGGAATCTTTCGCGCATCGACCAGAACGAAATGCGGCAGGCAACTCAATCCCTGTAGCGCGCGCTGCATGGCCAGTAAGCCCGCGTGATAGATGTTAATGCGATCGATTTCCTCGACTTCGGCAAAACCTACCGCCCAGCACACCGCGTCCTGCTTAATCTGAATTGCGAGCTCTTCGCGCCGTTCCTGATCGAGAATCTTTTTAGAATCGTTCAAGCCGCGCAGTTTGTAATTCTGCGGCAGTATTACGGCGCCAGCTACAACTGGGCCCGCCAACGGCGCCATGCCGGCTTCGTCAACGCCGGCAACCAGGGAATAGCCCTGAGCCCAAAGCTCGATTTCAAAACGCAGCAGCGTGTGCAGCCGTTGTCCTTCGGAACGATTACTGCGATAGCGTTTACGAATTTGCTTTGCAAGTTGGTGGGCGCCATTGCGATTATCGCTTTCCAGCGCTTCGAGCAAACCTCTGGGAACACGGCGACGGCGGTCGAGAAATATTTCCCTCAGTTCCGGAATAGATTTGTGCAGTAAGTCTTCCAGTGACTTCATTTTTGCGGTGTTAGAATCTCGGGCCTTGCTGCGGGCGTAAACAGAAGTGGTATTCTAAAACGAAAGTCGCGCGGCGGCGAGTGTTCCCGGTTATAAAAAACAAAATCGGCTCGAGTAACACCTTAGTAACACCTTGCGCACGTACAACCTTTCCGACAAACAGTTCCGCCTGCTTGGCTTCCTCCCGCTGCTGTTTTTCTTTGCCCAGGCCACCCATTACTGGCAAATCAATCAACTCGGTCACATGCTTTGGATGTGCAACATTGGAAACCTGCTACTGGCGTTAGGAATTTTTTTCGAACAAGCACTACTGATACGAGTGGCAGTAATTTGGAGCTTGCCGGGCGTGGTCGTCTGGGCTGTTTACGTTGTGCCAACCTGGGGAATGCTGGTTGCCGGGCGAATGACTCTGTCGGAAGTCTACGGAGTCGTTTCGTCAACGCTCGCGCACGT
>DATAOU010000158.1:0-3473 GCA_036265575.1 Pyrinomonadaceae bacterium | reverse complement strand
CTGCCAGCCACGAATTGAATTCATCCTTGGAAATATCAGCAGGGTAGAAATTCCCTTGCGGCGGTTTCACTCCCACGCCTTCGATGAACGACTCATTTTCGTCAAGCCGCGACCATGGACCGTCATTGATCAGAAAATAATGCAAACGCTGACGGCCAACCGCACTTTTGTCAGCCTCGAGTTTCTTGTAGAGCTCGTCGTTGCCGCTCCAGACCTGACGTAGAAACAAAGGGTCAAGCAATCGGGCCGCTTCGATGATCTTGTTCAGGGCCCTGCGATCGCCGGCGGAAAGCTGGGCAGTGTTGGCAGTCAAGGTGGTCGGAGCAAACCGGCCAATCTTCTTTGCCAGTTCAGGATCACCAGCCGCCTTTTTGCCACCACGTTTCTGCATGCCGGCAATGGTACCGATGAAAAGCGTCATCGCAAGTATTAAGACAATAAAGATTCGCATTTCAACCTCCGCAAAAAAATAAAGCTCCAAAGATTGGGTCGCCGGCACAAAGCGGGTCGCACTTGCGGCGCTCGGTCGTACATCATATCTATACCCGCCCTAACGGACGGGTCTATTAACTTTCGGTTCTTGGACCTATCGAAACTACAGACTCTGCCGGTTATTCAGTATTTTAACGAACGAACCGGAGCGCAATTCCGCCACCGTCAGACCCGAACGTTCAACCGCCTCTGACTCCGTCAGTGCGCCGCAGTTGATCGCGCGCAGAAAATAGTTGAGCAGGCCCTGGCCCGTGGCTGCATCGTCAAACACATCGCCCACCAACGTTGCCTTTGCCGCCTTGTCCACGAAATTTTTCAAACGCTCCGAAGCGGCGTCGAGGCTTTCGAGGAAGAAGGCATAGACGGCGGCGTAGCGCGTGGGCAATTGCGCCGGATGCAGATCCCAACCCTGATAGAAAGCGTTCTCGAGAGAGTGTTGGATATGATCGTAATGCAGCTTCCAGGCACGATGTACGACATCGCGATTCTCGGTAATCTGTTCCGGCGTCAACGGTGGGCCACCTTCGCTGAAACGGTGCGGCGCCACGGGCATGATGTTTGTAGCCCCGTCCGAAAGCCAAATGCCGGTGCCCGCGAATGAAACCTGCATCATGTGTTTAGCGAAATCGCAGGCGGGATGCCTCATGTGCTGGTGCGCCGCCGTGATGCTGCAACTCGCCGTGTAGTCGTAGGTGCCGAAATGGGCTGCAACGCAGCGGCCGCGCGCCGCTGCTAACAGTAGCGGCAGGTTGATCTCACCACGAGCATTGATTATTGACTGCGTAGTCTCAATCATCATTTCAAGCTTGAGCGAGCCTGATGTCAGACCGGTTTTGTTTTCAAGCAACGCGAAAATATCAGCCAGTGCCCCAACCTGTTCCGGGATCGTTATTTTTGGTTGGGTCACGACGAAGTTTTCCGGCAGACGGCCGCCTGACTTCTCCACTAAAGTCGAAACAAAAATGTCGAGCGTCCGCGTGCTACGCGCGCGCAACTCCTCGTTGAAGGGTTTGATGCGGATGCCAATGAAGGGCGGCAGCGTGCCGGTTTCCATTCCGGTGGCCACTTCAAGCGCGGCTGAGGCCGCATGACCATCTTCCTCTTCGTCGGGACGATTGCCGTAACCGTCTTCAAAGTCGATACGAAAATCCTCGACTGGTTCGCGGCGCAGTTTTTCGCTCACACGGTTGTAGATCGCATGCGCAAACCAGGCGGACCTGTTTTCCCGCCGCACGTGTTCGCCGTTAGTCTCCAGCCTGTTTAGCAACCCGCCGTCTTCTTCGAGTGAATCTGGAAGCTCGCCGGCGCCCGGCAGTTCAACCGCTTTAGCAAAGCTCAGAAAATCTGGCGCAAACTGATCAAGCGACCGTCGCGCCAACGCCCCGAGCCGCCCCGCCGAATCGGATTTAAAAAGATGCGCACCGCCATAGACCGTGTGCACCGGCTGGCGCTCCCCGGTTTCGCCGGGATAGTGGCTTGCAAAAGCGCTATTCGCCTGTTGGAGTTTGCTGGAGAGGTCGCGCAGCGACTCGTCGGAAAGCGACTGTTTCATAGTTTTTGTTTTAGGTTTCTTTAGAAAGACTTTATTACAGGTTGCAAGGAAAGTGAAAGATGGGAGGCACACTCAGTACTGGTTCAGTTTGGCATGAGTTAGGTATTCCTGCTCTACAAGCACGCATCCGGAGCGGGTTCGTGAAACTGAATGAATACCGTGTCACTTCGTTACCTCTGGCCATCCAACCTGGTTTTGAAGATCAGCCCAGACGGGACTAGCCGCTTGAAAAGGATGGGCCGTCTCGTCCTCGCGTTCGTCCCGCTCATCCCTTCGATCCGATAAAGTGAGCTTTCTTAAGATAGTCTCCTGCTTGCTCGAGCAACCGTCTCTGATTAACGCAAAGGAACCAGACAAATATGAAGTTGTATCCGCTGATTCTGATTCTTGCCATGAACACCACCGCGATGTCAAAAAGCCCCGCCGGCAATGACGACACCAGGGAGGCCGTCGCTGTGGCCAGCAAACTTTTTGCAGCGATGCGATCAAAAGATGCCGCGGCAATTCGGTCGCTATTTACACCCGAGGGCCAACTTGTTGCGATTGACAAGCCGCGCGACGGTAAGGGACTTTCAAAGACACGCGTCTTCACGGCCGAAGCCTTCGCGAAACTGATCGCCGAGAGCAAGGGGCCGGAGTTCATTGAGACGATGGCCCAGCCGGAAGTGAGAGTCTTCGGAGATATGGCGCTAGTCTTCGGGTCTTATACTTTTTATGTCGGCGAAAAATTCTCACACTGCGGGACCAATTCTTTCCATCTGGTTCGCGGAGTTGACGGCTGGAGGATCGCCAATGCTGCATCCACACTTGAATTTGCGTGCGGCAGGAGCACTCCATGAGAGCAGGAATAGTTTGTTGGGTGTTTGCAATAATCGACTAACGCTGAAAGCGTTGGCTAATGTCAGCCCAGGGTTTGCTTTGAAACCCTGGGTTCAAACATAGCCGAGGAGATTGTTCGCAACCCTGAAGGGGTTCCGGTTTTGCGGTTAACAAACACTGGCGCAACTCCTTCAGAGTTGCGCCTTCGAGAAATGATTCGTTTTCCCCAGGGTTGCCAAAGCGCAACCCTGGGCTGACATTAGCGAACGCTTTCAGCGTTAATCATTTCGATAAGTCTTCTCAAGAGTGGGTATCAATTCGACTTTTTGTGCAAAGCCTGGCAAAGGACTTAAACAGATCGGCCGCCCATCTCTGCGATGTGGCGGCCCTCCTGATTGGCGTCAAATTATTCAAACGGTTTCCTGTCTCACTCCGGTCGCGCGGAATAAAAACGTCAGCACGACTCCGGCAACGAACCCGCCGATGTGTGCCATGTAGGCAACCCCACCAGTTTCGGCGGTATTGCTGATCGATCCAATCCCACTAACAAACTGCAACACGATCCATAGACCGATCACTACTAACGCGGGCATTGGGATGACACCTCTGC
>DATAOU010000157.1:0-17423 GCA_036265575.1 Pyrinomonadaceae bacterium | reverse complement strand
ATCGCCGACCATACCCAGTTCGTTGACAGTGCCTTCGCGCACCGCGAGCTTGGGAACGCCTCCGGGAGAAATGTTGAGTTGAAATATTCGTCCAGTCATTATGAAAACAAAAAGGCAGGTAGTTTCGTTAAATAGCTTCGCAGCCATTGTAGCGAAAAATGAAACGTTTGACTTGGCGCGAGGTTTGGCTTAAAAGCGTCTGCTCCCTCTTCGTTCTAAAAAACTCTTTTGGTCTCTTGAGGAAAACTCAATGACTCGCTCATCACTTCGCTGGTCCACTCTCTGTCTCAGTGTCTTTCTAATCTTCCTCTGCGGAATCGTCACGGTGCAAGCGCAGCTAAAGCCGGGCCGTGATCCAAATCAACCGATCGACGAGGAGTATACGAAAAAGATCCGCGAGTATACGACCGAGACTTACTTCAACTCGCCCTTGACGGATTATTTGCCCGCATCCGCCAAAGTGCCAACGCCCAAAGCTGTGCTCGGCGATGTTGCCGGTGCGCCCGGCAAACTCCCTTACGTGGAAGAAGTGCATCGATACATGCGGATGCTGGAAAAGGCCAGCCCGCGAGTCAAAGTCTTTTCCATCGGCACGAGCGAAGAGGGCCGCGAGATGATCGCCGTCGCGGTGGCGTCTGAAGCTTTAATAGCAAAGCTTGACGAGAACCGCGCGCGTCTTGCCAAGCTTGCGGACCCGCGGACGATTAATCTCGATGACGACGAAGCGGACCGGCTCGTCAGCCAATCGTTCCCGGTCTACTACATCACCGGCTCGATTCATTCGACTGAAACGGGTTCGCCCACGGCCCTGATGGAACTCGCGTATCGTTTGGCAGTTGATGACAGTCCTTACATCAAGTCCATCCGCGACAATATGGTCACTTTGATCACGCCGGTAGTGGAAACCGATGGGCGCGATCGAATGGTCGACATTTATAAGTGGCACCTGGCACATCCCGGCGAGAATTATCCGTCGCTGATTTACTGGGGGCATTACGTCGCACACGACAATAATCGCGACGCGATCGGACTCTCATTGAATCTCACGCGCAACGTGCTCGACACCTACACGGGCTGGAAAGCCCAGGTGCTGCATGATCTCCACGAGTCGGTTCCTTATCTCTACGACAATACTATCGGCGATGGTCCATACAATGCGTGGGTCGATCCAATTCTGACGGATGAATGGCAGATGATCGGTTGGAATAATGTTTCGGAAATGACTAAGTTTGGAATGCCCGGCGTTTTTGCCCATGGTGACTTTGATACCTGGTCGCCGGGTTATTTGATGTTCATCGCGGCTACCCATAACGGCATTAGCCGGCTGTACGAAACTTTTGGTAACGCCGGCGCCGACACGGTCGAGCGGACGCTTTCGGCAAGTGAATACTCGCGCACCTGGTATCGCCAGAACCCGCCCCTGCCGAAGGCAAAGTGGTCGCAACGCAACAACAACAATTATCAGGAAAGCGCCCTGCTGACTTCGCTCTATTACTTTAGTAATAACAGCAAACTCTTTCTCAAAAACTTTTACCTGAAGAGCAAACGTTCGGTACTCAAACCAAAGAATGA
Source organism: Pyrinomonadaceae bacterium (assembly GCA_036265575.1). Classification (GTDB taxonomy): domain Bacteria; phylum Acidobacteriota; class Blastocatellia; order Pyrinomonadales; family Pyrinomonadaceae; genus PSRF01. Next base: position 15,851 of record DATAOU010000157.1, on the reverse strand, counting down.
AGGCCCCGCCGCTTACGTTTTGCCCGGCGACGATCCCCGGCTGGGAAATCAGGCGGAGCTGCTGAGAACTCTCCAGGCGCAGGACGTAGAAATCAGCCGCGCCACAGCACCGTTTACAGTTGCAGTGAAAGCTGACAAGGCCGGTAGCGATAAGAAACCAGGAGCGGCGCCAACAGCAGCCGCTTCGCCGGCCGTGAGCAAAGAGCCCGTCGCGGTCGGGACACCATCGGATGCGGTGCCGCGCGTGTCGGCCAGTCCCTCGCCGGGGCCCAGCCCGCAGCCAAGTCCTTCGAAGCTTGCGCAACGCACTTTTCCCGCCGGCAGTTACATCGTGCGTATGGACCAGCCGTACAGCCGCATCGCTGACGCTTTACTCGACTATCAATACTGGGCCCCAAACGATCCGCAAACACAAATTTACGACGACACTGCCTGGACCATGGGTGAACTGGCAAACGTTCAGGTGATCAGAGTGCTTGATACAAAAGTTTTGAGCGCGCCGATGGAGCGAGTGAATGGCGAAGTACGCGCGCCGGCGGCGGTAACCGGTACCGGCTCAATCTTTCTTATCAATCACAACGCTGACAATGCGCTGGCGCGACTGCGCTTTCGCATGACGGATGCAACCGTCGAGGCTATGGAAGAGCCGGCGGTAGTCGCAGGTCACAAGTTCAATCGCGGCTCTTTTATTGTTCGCAAAGTCTCCCGCGAAGAGATGGAACGCGTAGCAACAGAAATTGGCATTCAAGCCTACGCTGTCACTGACGCGCCGCAAGTTAAGACTCACGCAATCAAAGCTGCGCGCGTCGCATTTATGCACACCTGGATCAGCACCCAGAATGAAGGCTGGTGGCGGTTGGCATTTGATAAGGTGGGAGTGCCGTACTCTTACATCAGCACTCAGGACGTTGCGAAAGATGCCGAGCTGCGCGCGAAGTACGATGTGATTCTCTTTGCGCCTGTAGGCATTCCGGAAAGTGCGATCATAGAGGGCCTGCCGATGTACGGAAACCCGTTGCCCTGGAAGACAACTTCGTTGACTCCCAATCTCGGCAAGATCGATTCGACTGATGATACGCGGCCCGGTCTTGGTTGGTCCGGTATCGCAAATCTGCAGAAGTTTGTGCAGCAAGGCGGCGTGTTCCTGACGGTGGACGATACGGCTAATTTCGCCGTAGACCACGGCTTTACGCCAGGCGTCTCAATTGCTCGTGCCAATCGATTAAAAGCAGTAGGCGACATTTTGCGCCTGAAGACTGTCGACGCCTCGAGCCCGATTGCCTACGGTTATTCGGACTCGGTTGCGATGTATTGTGCGAATGGCCCAATCTTCAACCTCAGCAATCTCGCCGGCAGGAGCGGCGGTCAACGCCGCGCGGATCAACGCGTCACCGGTCGCGGCACTCCTGACGATCCCGATACCGTGCAGGGCCGTCCGCCGGTTGAAATACCGGAAGCGCCGAAAGCGGAAACCTGGGAAGCACTGCCGCTGACCGACGAACAGCGCCGCAATGCCATTGGACTGATCCCGGCAGATCAAAGACCGCGCGTAGTTCTGCGTTACGCGGACAATAGCAATCTCTTTGTTTCGGGATTGCTGGACGGAGGCGACGAGATCGCGCAACACGCGGCCGTGATCGACTCTCCACTCGGCCGTGGACACGTCATTCTCTTCTCGACGAATCCGATGTGGCGCGGACAAACTAAGGGTAGTTACTTCCTGGTCTTCAACGCGATTTTGAATTTCGACAATTTGAATGCGGGGCGGAAGGTGGACCAGAAGTAGGATTATTGTTTTCTAGGTTCTTCAATGTTTACGTTCAAATTGTGGGTGCCACGTCAGTGTCGGCTTTGCCGATTACGCTTGACGTGAGCCAAGGGAAACGCGGAGCGATCTCATTAGCACCGCGGCTTTAGCCCGGTGGTCAAGTTCCACAATCTGCTTCCTTGAACCGTTTTCAACGGTTTCTCCTACTCGGGCAACCAAAAAAACCGTTAGAAACCGTTTCCTATCAATTCACGGTTTGCTATCTTCGGGATCTTTACTAGGCGGTGGGTAAGTCGGGATTGGCATTTCAACCTATACTAACGAAAGGTTCCCATTTTTGCTTACGCAGCAGCTTCCGACAACGCTCGCTCTATCTCTTGCGGGAGATTGATGAACATGAAGTACTTCGCAGGGTAGAGGTAGTCTTCGCCTTCGTTGTCCACCACTCGAACATAATCTGATTTGGCAGCGCTTTCGTCGGGCAGAACTTGGTAGATCATGCGAGGGGTAAGGAGGTCGGCATCGTCACTTTGAATGCAGACGGCAAACTTGAGTGCAGTGTCTTCTTGTTTTGACATAGGCTTAATCGAGGTACTGCTTAATTCTCATTTTTCTCTTACCGATGCCATGAACCTCGAACCAATGGATCTCAGCAAGCCGAATCGTACCATCATTCAGCCGCACACTGGCAACCTCTTTGAGCTTTCGCCATTGTCCTTTGCCGTATCTCTTTTGCAGCAAAGGAAGAATGCGAATCCTGCGATTCACGGCAATCAGTTCAATCTTTGAAATTGCGCCGACAATTTCAAAGTGCGTCCTTGTGAGTCTCCAGTTCCAGCGGCCCACAGATTATAAGCGGGAAAGCGCAGGAAGTCTTAGTTTCTTTCCAACAAATACTCAAGTCCAGAACTCTGTGAAAGTCCGCGATTGCAGCTGATCCGGGTTTGAGGCCGTAAGGCATCCACTTCAATCCCTTTCGTCACTAGGTCGTTGCTTCACCTTTCCATTGGAGTATGCTCCGCTGCTATTTAGCTTTGCAGCTACCGTCGTAGGACAGACTTTACTAGCCTGTCCATCTGGACCAATTCAGAAAAGGGACAGACAGGAATGTCTGTCCTACCAGGAGAAAGCCATGCTAAAGAAATGCCCACCGATTCTGTTCTTAATATTGCTTGTGTCGTTTGCAGCTTCGGCCCAAACCACACAGTCGAACCTAACTTCCAACCCAAAATCCGCGCGTGCCAGTGCTGACAGCGACAAGATCCCTGTAACCAGTTCTTCTGAAGAAGCGAAAAAGGAATTCTTAATGGGCCGCGACCTGGCCGAGAAACTGCTTATTCAGGATTCCATTCAACATTACGACAAAGCAATTGCGCTCGATGCGAATTTCGCGGCCGCCGAACTCAACCGCGCCAATTCCAGCCCGACCGCAAAGGAGTTTTTCGAGCACCTCAACAAAGCGGTAGCCTTGTCCGACAAAGCATCGGCGGGCGAACGTTTGCAAATCCTGGCTGCCGAAGCCGGCGCCAACGGTAATGTCGCGAAACAAAAAGAATATCTGGAACAACTAGTCACGCAGTACCCCAATGATGAACGCGCTCACTTCGCGTTGGGTGGTTACTATTTCGGTCAGCAGGACTTTACGAACGCCATCGAACATTACAAGAAAGCAACCATCCTCAATCCGAATTATTCGACCGCCTTCAACATTCTCGGCTACGCCTACCGGCAGGCAGGCGACTACGCAAATGCTGAGAGCGCATTCAAGAAATACATCTTGCTCATTCCTAACGATCCAAACCCCTACGATTCGTATGCCGAGTTGCTGTTAAAGATGGGGCGCTTCGATGAAGCAGTTACGCAATATCAAAAAGCGGTCTCTGTCGACCGCAACTTCATTAACTCTCATCAGGGCATTGCCTCGGCCTTGATGTATCAGGGCAAACATGCGGCGGCCCTCGCGGAGTTAGACAAGATTACAGCGAAAGCGAGAAGCGACGGCGAACGCCGCACGGCCATGTTTGCCAGGACAGTTGTCTACGTCGACAGCGGACAGATGGATAAAGCGCTGGCTGAAGTTGATAACCAATACGCGCTCGGCGAAAAGACTGGTGACATTCCGGGAATGGCGGGCGATCTCCAACTCAAGGGCAACATACTGCTCGAGATGGGCCGCTATGACGAAGCGTTGGACCAGTTCTCGCGAGCGTTGAAGATGACCGAAGACTCGAATTTGTCCGAGCCAATCAAAAACAACACGCGTCGCTTTAATCATTACAACCGCACTCGGGTAGCGCTGGGGAAAAAGGACGTTGCTACTGCGAAGGCCGAGGCCCAGGAGTTTTGGAAGCTGGCGGAAGCATCAAACAATCCCAATCAACTCAAGCTGGCGCATGAGCTCGGCGTGCTGATTGCGCTTGACGAAAAGAACTACGACCAGGCGATCAGCGAGTTTGAGCAATCGAACATGCAAAATCCGCAGGACTTGTACCGGCTTGGCCTGGCTTATCAGGCAAAAGGCAATCGTGCGAAAGCGCAGGAATATTATGCGAAGGCGGCGCAGTTTAATTCCCTGCCCATAGTCAACCTGGCTTTCGTGCGTGCGAAAGCAGCGAAGCTGGCGGCGGCGAAAAGCTGAAGCAGTCGCGGCCTTGCCGCTTCCCGATTAGTCGCCGGGAAATGGCCGCGGATTTTCGCCGATGTACGCGGATGCGGCTCTGCCGCATTCCGTGCGGTATGCCTGTGGCTTACCGCGAGCGCATCTTTATGTCCGAGGCTACGCCTCGGCGTTGCGAAAATATTGACGAAGCGCGGCCGGAAGGAGCAATCTTTCCGGCCGCTTCTTTTTGACCTATAATTCCGCGGCAATCCCGAACAACTTCCCTTTGCACATGATCCTCTTCGACGCGATCTTTAGTCAGGAACCACAGGACAAGGTCGCCATTCGCTTCGAGCAACAACGAATCAGCTATTCAGAACTGCGCGAGCGGACGCTCAGTGTCGCGCGCGCGCTGAGCTTTTTGAATGTCGAACGTGGCGATCGCGTGGCCCTGTTGCTCAACGACTCACTGGAATTCGTCGCGTCGTTCATCGCTATCAGTTCGTACGGCGCCATTGCGGTCCCGGTAAATATGGGGCTGGGCTTCGAGGAACAGCGGACGATTCTTAACGACTGCACGGCATCGGTGGCAATAGCCGAAGCGAACCTCGCGGGAGTTTTGGCGGCGGGTGAGCAGTTGCCCTCGCTGCGGACCGTTGTGGTGGTTGACCGCGAGGAAAAATCCACCACCGAGACCCAGAGCGCACAGCGGAGGCACAGCGACGGCGCAGCTGGCCCGAGGCGTTTGTGGAGTTTAGAGGAAGTGCTGGCAGAGTCTGTCTCGCAAGCAACTCCGGCGTTCATAGATCCTGCTGACGATCAGCCTTGTTGCATCTTCTACACATCCGGCAGCACCGGCGAACCCAAGGGCGCCGTGCACCGGCAGGCCGACATGTTTTACAGCAATGAAACTTACTGCCGTGAAGTTCTGAAACTGCGCGCAGATGATCGCGTGTTTTCCTCTTCGCGCCTGCCCTTCTCTTACGGCTTTGGTAATGCTTTTTGTTTCCCGCTGCTCAACGGCTGCACCACAATTCTTTGCCGCGAAAAACCGAACGCTGAAGTTATCAGCAGCGTGTTTGCTGAACACCAACCGACGATCTTTTTTGGCGTTCCAGTCATTTATCGTTTGCTGTTGGACCATCATCGCGATGTGGCGCGGCTCGACTTTTCTCACTTGCGCTTTTGTGTTTCGGCCGGCGAAGCATTGCCGGCGCGTCTTGGTGAAGAGATAGAAGCTGTCTTTGGTGTCGAAGTTCTCGACGGCATCGGCTCGACCGAGATGTTTCACATGTGGATGTCCAACTATCAGGGTGAAGTACGCTACGGCAGTAGCGGGAAACTAATCAAAGGCTACGAGGCGCGGCTGTTGGATCCAGAGGGAAAGCCATCGCCTGCAGGCGCCGAAGGAAATCTCTGGGTGAAAGGCGCGAGTGCAGCGTTGGGATATTGGAACAAACCAGAAGTGACGGCAGCCACGTTTGTCGACGGCTGGGTTCGAACCGGCGACTTGTACCGGCAGGACGCGGACGGTTACTGGTATCACATGGGCCGGAGCGACGATTGTTTCAAGTCGAGCGGCCAATGGGTGTCGCCGGTGGAAGTTGAAGGAGCGTTATTGAAACACGCCGGAGTAAACCGCATTGCAGTGGTTGAAGATTTTGATGGCAATGGTTTGCCCTGCGCGTGCGCGTTTGTGATTAAAACTAACAGCGCCGCTGACGATGCGTGGCTGGAAGAACAACTGAAGAAGCTGGCTCGTGAAAAGTTGCCGCGTTTCAAACAGCCGCGCAAGTATGTTTTCGTTGATGAATTGCCTTACACTGCCACGGGCAAGATTCAGCGATTCAAGTTGCGGGAAAGACTGAAAGAAAGTCCAAGGTCCAATGTCCAAAGTCCAATGTCCGCTACTCATAGTTAAGCGGTGACAATAAAGATTAAGCCACGGCGAATAAGCAGCTGCATCCAGTTCTTGACTTTGGACATTGGACTTTGGACGTTGGACTTTAGACTATGAAAAGCATCCAGGAAACTTACGCCCCAAACAACGCGTGTTTTGGCTGTGGGCCGGCAAATGAAAAAGGACTGCGCATTCGCAGCTTTCCGCAAGGTGATGAAGTGGTCGCGGAGTTCCAGCCCGATTCTTATCAGGAAGCATTTCCGGGAATGCTCAGCGGCGGCATCATCGGCACGCTGCTGGATTGTCATTGCAACTGGACCGCCGCTTATCATTTGATGAAAAGCGCTGGAGTGGACCATCCACCATGCACGGTAACTGCCGATTACACGATCACGATGCGCCGGCCGACGCCTACAGACCAACCGGTTAAGATGGTCGCGCGTGTGGTTGAATCAAGCGACGATCGGGCGGTGGTCGAAGGCGAGTTGATCGCGCACGATAAAGTCACCGCAACCTGCCGCGGAACGTTCGTTGCTGTGAAGCCGGGACATCCGGCCTATCATCGTTGGTAATCGGTAGCATAGACTTTAGTCTGTGCTTGATAATTAAACAGACCTTACAGCTCCAAGAGCTGGGTGACCCAAACCAACACAGACTAAAGTCTATGCTACTTTTCTGTGCTACTTTAATTACATGGCAGATCTAACCCATCGACCTCGTCGTCTCCGAAAAACCGATGCGCTCCGTTCGCTTGTCCGCGAAACGCGTTTGGCTCGTGAAGACTTCATTCTTCCCTTGTTCGCTTGCGCGGGCAACAAAGTTCGTCGCGAAATTCAATCGATGCCCGGCGTATTCAACCTATCTGTTGATGAGATTGCGACCGAGGCGGCCGCGGCTTTTGACTCCGGAGTAAAAGCAATCATGCTCTTTGGCTTGCCGGAGACAAAAGACGAGACGGCTACCGGCGCTTATCAAGAAGACGGTGTGGTGCAACAGGCCATTCGCGCGGTGAAGAAAACAGCGCCGGAGTTAGTAGTCATGGCTGATACTTGTCTTTGCGAATACACTTCGCACGGTCACTGCGGGGTGGTTCGCGACGGCGAAGTCATCAACGACGAGTCGCTTGAGTTGCTCGCGCAAACTGCAGTCAGCCAGGCGGCTGCCGGTGCTGACTTAGTAGCGCCCTCGGCGATGATGGACGGACAAGTCGGCGCAATTCGCGAAGCGCTCGATGATGCAGGCTTCGATCAAATTCCGATCATGGCCTACGCTGTCAAGTACGCGTCGGCTTTATATGGTCCATTTCGCGAAGCCGCCGACAGTGCACCGGCATTTGGCGATCGTCGCGCTTACCAGATGGACGCGCCGAACGCGCGCGAAGCGATGCATGAAGCCGAACTGGATTACCTCGAAGGCGCCGATATCCTGATGGTCAAGCCGGCGACGATTTATCTCGACGTGCTGAAAACCATGCGCGATGAGTTCGACGTGCCCCTCGCTGCTTATCATGTGTCTGGCGAGTACGCGATGGTTAAAGCGGCAGGACAAAACGGCTGGATTGATGAGCAGCGCGTGATGATGGAAACTTTGACGAGCATCAAACGCGCCGGCGCTGATATCATTCTGACTTATTATGCACGCGAGGCGATTAACTTTCTGCGCGACAAGTGAGGCATGAATTCAATTGCATGCATATGAGAAAGCTCATAACCTTCGTCCTCATAACCATCGCATTTGCTCTGCTCGGATGTGACAGACTGCAAGCGCAGACACCGGTAACAGCTTCCCCGCCTGAGACGCAAACAGCCGCGTCTAAATATTTTACTGATGTGGAACTGGTGGATCAGAACGGGACAGCACGGCGTTTTTATTCCGACCTGATAAAGGGCCACACCGTTGTCATCATTCCCTTCTTCGCTACTTGTACAAACGTATGTCCGCCGATGAATGCCACCATGCGCAAGGTCCAACAGGCGCTCGGCTCACGCGTCGGCAAGGATGTCGTTCTCATCTCACTGACAGTTGATCCGGTCAATGACACGCCGCTACGGCTCAAGGAGTATGCCGCGAGATTTCATGCCGAACCGGGCTGGTACTTCGTTAGCGGTAACCCTGAGAACGTAAATATTGCTTTGCAAAAATTGGGCATGAAGGTGGCGGACAAAAACGATCACAACACCATCATGATCATCGGAAACGAGCCGACAGGCTTGTGGAAGAAAGCCTATGCGCTATCTCGGGCCAGTGATTTGACGGCGATTATCGAAGGTGTGGCTGATGACGGCAAACCAGCAGCGAGGAATGAGTCAGCGCCCGGCGTCCCTTAATGGGCCGCCACGCGATCAAAAATCGGCAGAAAGTTTAGCCCGCACAACCCTCCGATAATCGCCCGCTTCTAATGTCCATTCAGTAGAGAAAAGGTGGCTGGAGAGGTCAAACGTATATGCGCCGTGACCGCCAGAAAACCCGATCAGTCCTCTTATTTTCATTGTTCGCGGTTGCCGCTGTCGCCTCCCAGGCCCAGTCGGGACGGCGGGCCTCACAGTCGCCAAACGAACCGGTCCATTTCCCGGCCACGGAAATATCAAATCCAACAGCTGCGAGTGACGGCTCAAACAAGCTGGCGAAAAAACTCCAGCTGTTGCTCGCCAGGCAAACAACGCGCAAACACCTGCACACCGAAGATGTCGTGTTTGCAAGTTTCATAAAACGGTTGAATGAATACCCGAATATCGAGTGCCTGCCACTTGGTGACATGAAACAATCGCAGGCGGCCGCGCGCGCTAAAACAGAAACAGTCAATCCGGTGGTGATTCTTACTTTTGATATCGATAGCTACGCCGGCGGTACGATCATTTTGAACTCGCAGGATTTAGAGATTGAATATTTTTTGTTCGCGCCACGTTCGGGGAAAAAGCAGACCCAAGGGAAGGTGTACTTTCAATCAGTTGGCAGCGGTCGCTTGCGTAAAAGCAATTGGCCAAACGGCACACCAGTCAAGATGACGCCTGAAGATGCCGGGATTGAGGCTGCAGAGAGTTTGTATCAATGGCTGGTGTTCGCCGCGGCGACGAAGAAACCACTGCCGTAGTAGGTTTGAACCTCTGTGCGTCCTTTGTGTTCTTTGTGTCTCTGTGGTGAAAACGCTGATGTAGCGATCCACCACAGAGGCACAAAGAACACAAAGGACGCACAGAGAAAGCTAAATACGTTTAGGTCCGAAGTTCGTCAAGCGCTTTGCCCAGGCGTTCAAGTCCCGCACGCAAGACTTCCGTCCCGCCACCCAAGCCGACGCGAAAATGCGCGGGCATCTCAAAATAACTTCCCGGCACGACTGACGTTTCATACTTTTCTCTTAGCAAGCGGCACAAGCTTTCTGAACTTTCATGGCGCACCCGGGGAAACATAGTCGTGCCCGACTCGCTTCGCACTGTTTCGAGATCGTCGCGCATATCCAGAAACTCATTCAGCAAAGCGCGGTTGGTTTCTATTCGACTGCGCGCTTTCGCGGAGATCTTCTCAAGCTGAGCGAAAGCGCAAACACTTAAACGCTCCGCTGGGTGCGCGGCGTTTACTCCAAACAAATCGTTCAGCAACCAGATCTCCCGGGCCAACCCTGGCTCAGAAACAATCCAACCGCATCGGAGCCCACTCAGTCCGAACGCTTTGGTTAAGCTGCTCGTCGCCATGAACTGTGGACCCAAATGCAGCGCCGTCGGTGGGCGCTGGTCGAACATCGACTCGAGATAAACTTCATCAACCAACACCCGGGCATTCACACGCTGGGCCAGCTCGCCCACTTCGCGCAACGACTCCTCATCGGCCAGCACGCCACTCGGATTGTGATGGTTGGTCAAAACAATTAGGCGCGTGAGCGGCGAAATGTTCTTCTCAATCTCGGCCGGGTGGATTGCAAAACTGTCTTCAAAGCGGCGCTCAAACCTCCGGATCTTCGCGCCCAGGTAACGCGCCAATGCCAGCAATGGTTCATAGGTAGGCTGTTCGATCAGTACTTCGTCGCCGGGATTGACGACGGCCGCCATCGCCAGGTGATTTGCGAGTGAAGTGCCGGTTGCCGTAATGATCGAATCAGTGCCAACCTCCATCCTTTTAGCAATTGCGTCGAGCAAAGGTGGATAACCATAGCCACTCGTTCCGGTCAGGGCTATGTCCTCCAAGCTCACGTCGAGTTCGCTTAGCTCCAGGTTATCCAGTCCACTCGTCGCTAGATTAAAGGTGGCGCGCGACTGGGTCTTGGCCCAGTTCATGTAATTGGAAGCATGCACTTCGCGTTGAGCAGTCATGTTCGATTCTTTCGTTGCCACAAGAAGTATGCAGGAATCCCGGCCAGCAAGATTCCCAAACCAATCAAAGTGTTCTCGGGATGTTGGTAGACGGTATTTATTACCACCAGCCAGCACACGGCAATAAAGATGACCGTAGTCACTGGGTGACCGGGCACTCGCGCCAACGATCCAGTTCCGGGTTTTCCCTTTAAGCGGCGGCGGAAAATAAAAACACAGATGGCGGTCAGACCGAAGAAGATGAAGTCGACCGAAACCACGTAATTGAGAATCTGCTCGTACTTTCCTGAAAGCGCAATGATGGTTGCGAATGCACCTTGCATCACAATCGCAATCACCGGCACGCGGCTGCGTTGGCTAAGTTTTGCAACCGCATCAAAAAATAGGCCGTCCTCGGCCATTGCGAAGTAGACGCGCGGCGCGGTCAACATACTTTGACTGAGAAAGCCCAGCGTCGAAATCGCAATGCCGGCGGCAATTAAGCGGGCGCCGGTTGGCCCAAGTGCAATTCGCATAACGTCCGACGCCGGCGTCGTAGTGTTTGCAAGTCCTGAAACTCCGAGAACCGACACGCAAACAAAATTGACCGCCAGATAAAGAATGACGACTCCAGTAACCCCAATGACGAGTGCGCGCGGCAGATTCTTACCCGGCTCGCGGATTTCACCGGCAACGAAAGTTGCTGTTTGCCAACCGCCATACGCGAACAAAACCGGAACCATCGCCGCGCCGATCATCGTAGCGAAAGCCAACCCGCTCTTGAGATTGGAACTGAGATCCAAACTGATGCCACCCGCCAGCGCTCCAACGCCGCTAGTCGTGTTTGAGCCGGTCAGAAAAAGGCCGCAAAAAACAAGCGCGATGATCGCCAGTATTTTCAAGACCATCAGGAAGCTTTGCACTGTGGAGCCCGCACGCACACCCAAACAGTTGATTACCGTTAGGGCACCCAAGGCCAAACCCGCCAACACGCCATCAGCCAGCTGAAGGTTAGTCAACTCGCGAAAATATCGTGCGAAGGTGACGGCTACGGCTGCCATGCCGCCCGTATGAATTACCAGCAGCAGGCCCCAGCCATACAAGAAAGCTGCCAACGGATGAAAGGCTTCCCGGAGGTATGCGTATTGCCCGCCCACCTCAGGCCGCACAGTTGCCAATTCGGCCCAGATAAACGCGGCGGCGAGCGCAACCAGTCCGCCCAACGCCCAAACCGCGAGGATCAAAAACTCGCTCTTAACGGCACGAGCGGCCACCGACGGGTTCATAAAAATTCCCGAGCCGATAATGCCGCCCATTACCAGCATTGTGGCATCAAACAATCCGAGGCGACGAGCCAGACTAGTCTTGTGCGCGGGTTGGGCCAAGCAATTCCTTTGCTGCTCTTACGAGTTATTTTTTCTGGTATAACTATCGAAGTCGAATGTTAGAGACAAAGCCCCGATTACCATCGCCAAAACATGGACGTCAAGAATCACCACAGGCCTCTCGGCGTTGTTGATCTCTACTCCTGGCTATTTCCAGTCACCTACGTGATTCATGTTGCCGAAGAGTACTGGTGCGGCGAGGGTTATCCCGCCTACATTCTTCGCGTCCGCGGCGTGCATCTTTCGAATACAAGATTTCTTCTGGCTCAAACGCTGGGTATTGTTTTGATGGCTGCCGGCATTTTGGTAGCGCGACGATTCAATTTTCCTTACACGACGCTCATTATTATGTCGTCAATCGCGCTGGTCAACGGGTTGACTCACACGATGACGAGCTTGAGTAGCGGCGTTTATGGCCCAGGCGTGCTGTCCTCGGCTCTAATCTGGATACCGCTCAGTATTTTTTGCATGGTCCATTTTAAGAAGCTGTTGAGCCGGAAGAGATACTTGATTGGGGTCACTATTGGTATCGGCGTTAACGTGGCGGTTTTCGTGATCACGATGCGAGGCGCGCGTCTTCCATAGCTCTTGTAAAGCAAACTGTTAGTTTTGCGGTGGTCGCGAAGCGTCAAGCTCGAACTGCAACGCACCGCTGCAAGCTTACAGTTTGCTTTACAAAAAAACCGGAGCCACAAGGTTGTGACTCCGGTTTGTTCCTTTAACAAAGCTTCCCAATCAGAAGCTGCCGCTTACGCCCTTGAAACCGTGGCGCGCTTGTTTCGCCGCCCAGGTCAGTACCCGCATAGTGTCGTAGCAGTAACCCAGAATGTAGTTGCACGTCGACAGGCAATGCTTGGTGCAATCTACCTTCATTTCATCAAGCTGCGCCACATCAAACTTGTCATTGCCGACGACACCCCAGTCATGGGTCGCCGAATACATCGGGAAGCACGGCGCCAGCGTTCCATCGGTACGAATGATTAGCGAGTTCTGGCCGGCGCGGCACTGCCAGGGTGGAACTTTCCCGCGCATTAACAACTTCATGTCTTCCATGTGCTGAATGGGGTTAACCATTTTATAGCCCTCATTGACGCGTTTGTCGTTAAGGTAATCGAGCAAAGCGTCAACCTTGGGCCAGTCTTCCGGCGTCAGATAAGTCTGGTTCTCATTCAGGTGTTTAAAGTGATCCTGCTCGGTCATCGGCGTTTCATTGATGTGGTAATCGGTAGCGATGCCGTTGGACCGCGCAATCTCGGTCAATTCCTTAACATCATCCATGTTGTTATGGCAGATGTTGATGTTGAACATCACGGTGTAGCCATAGTAACGCTGCCGCTTCACCAGATATTCGAAGTACGGCTTAATTGGCTCAAATGCCTTAGGCAACGACTTTCGGTCCTTGACCGAGTCGACCGCCAGGTTGACGGTGGCGATGCCTGCGTCACCGAGACGATCGATCACGTCCGGCTTCATCAGCCGTCCATTCGTCGGCAGGTAAACAAAAATGTCTTTCTTCGCGCTGTAGTCGACGATCTTGTGGATGAACTTTGGACGCAGCAGCGGTTCGCCACCCATTAGCGCCAACACACGCGAACCGATTGAGTGCAGCCAATCGATCGAACGTTTGGCAACGTCTTCGGTCATGCCCTTGACGGCATTGTTATAGGACCAGCAATAGTGACAATCGAGATTGCATTTCCATTCTGTAAACAGATAAGGAATGATCGGGCGTAACTCGCCGCTATGCCAGCGCGATTTGAAATAGGGTGAACCCCACGTTTTCCATGTGCGGATCGCGTTCAACTTCTGGTACTGGCGCTCGGTCATCTCCACCGGATTTGGTTTTTGGGGATAGACTGGCTCGGGCAGCACATTTTCCGGAATCGGCTCGAGCTTTGGCCGGCTCGCTTCCTTGTAGAGAATTTGATGGAGTTTTTGGTCGATGCGAAAAGCGGGCGCATCAGTTCCCGCATCCACCGGCGCAGGTGGCGGAGTGGGAATGTTCTCCTGAATTTCAGCCATGATATTTCCTCTCTGAACTTAAACGAGCAGGCGGCGGGTCGGCCGGCTGACCAGTTTGGACGAAGTGTCGGGAGACGGTTGCGAATGATAAAGCGGCCGCCAAGGTCATTTTTACGGTGTTAGCAAAACTGCGGGCCGCGATGTTGCCTATTAAACGTCGCGAATAGTGGCTGATTCCTCGTGAAATTGCAAGCTATTGCAACGAATTAGAACCGGGGTGAACTGGGTTTGCTTAGGACTTTGAATCGCGCTACTCTTGCGGCTTTTGTTGGCTCCGGGATCGCTGGCTGATGGCTGACGAGCCGCGAGTAACGCTCTGATTGACGCATTTAAGGACAGTAAATTGGCAGCTAAAGCCGAAGCAATAGTTACCGCCGGATTAAGGCCTGAGTTGTTTGCGGAAAGAGGAATCGTGTCCTTGAACAGCCGCGTGCTTGTAATCGCACTTGCGTTCTTCGTAGTTGCCGGTTTTGCTTTCCGTCTCACCCATCTCAGCGCTGAAGGACTCAGCGAAGATGAATTGAACAAGCTGGAGGCAGTTAACGACTATCGCCAGCACGGTCTGACGTCAGCAAACGGCGAACATCCGCTTTTGATGAAGGCCTTGCAAACGGCGACGGTTGTTGCCGCCGACAAATGGAATAGCATTTCGCCGGGCCAGGCCAACCCGATCACTACCGAAACCGCACTTCGTTTTCCCAGCGTCCTCTTCGGCGCCTTAACGACAGTTCTTATTTTCCTGCTGACGGCTGAATTATTTGGAGCTGAAGCCGGTTTGATCGCTGCGGCGCTCTGGGCCTTTGATCCAAATGCGATTGGATTTAATCGCATCGCAAAAGAAGACACGTTTCTCGTTTTCTTTTTCCTGCTGGCAAATGTTTTCTGGCTGCGCGGCCAGCGGATTGCTGAAAGCAGAACCGGCACAAAACCTGAAAAATACTACTGGGCCACCGCCGTAGCTTTTGGCGCCATGATGGCTTCAAAGTATCTGCCGCAACTCCTCACGATTACGATTGCTTATTACGGGATTTTTCAGCCAGTGCCGGCAACGCGCTGGCGGCTCGGCAAGAAACGCATGCTGGCTTTCTTCGCCATAATGGGAGTCACCTTTCTATTGCTCAATCCCACCATTCTGTTGCCCGCAACGTGGAAACAGATGGGTCTGTTCGCCGGTCAAAAACTGATCGGCCATGATGGTTACGAGTTCATGGGAAAGGTTTACAGTCACCGCCTCACTGATTGGTTCAAAGGGATACCGTGGTATTTCTACCATCTTTTTATCGTCGTCAAATTACCTCTGCTGACACTGGCCGGATTCGTGATTGGGTTGCCACTGCTTTTTCGCCGCAAGCTTGGCGACGGCCGTTATTTCATAATGGTGTGGCTGTTTCTTTGGATGATGACGTTTAGTTTCGTCGGCGGCAAAGTCACGCGTTACTGTACAACAGCGCTTCCTGCCGTGCTGATCACGGCCGCAATCGGAATTCAATTTTTCACCCGGTGGCTTTCGAACAAGCTGGCCAGTGTCCTGGCCACAAGCTCGCTCACGAACTACTTACGGCCAGCGCTGGTCGTGATTATTATCATTGGCTCACTGCAGGCTTCAGCTTCAGTGGCTCCTCACTTCAGGCTTTTTACGAATGCGCTTGGTGGGGGCGTCGCACGCGAAGGTTATTACTTTCCCCACGATGAATTTTACGATGGCAGCGTGCGCGACGTGATGTTTGAGATCGCGAAACGCGCCAAACCAAATGCGCAGGTCGCGAGTGAGGTCCCCAATTTGGCGGCGTTCTACGCGCGCCGGGCCAATCGCACCGATCTGGTTTGCGTGTCTGTTTCGGATCCGAATGCGTTGAAGC
Organism: Pyrinomonadaceae bacterium; assembly: GCA_036265575.1. Classification (GTDB taxonomy): domain Bacteria; phylum Acidobacteriota; class Blastocatellia; order Pyrinomonadales; family Pyrinomonadaceae; genus PSRF01. The sequence continues at coordinate 35 of DATAOU010000157.1, read as the reverse complement.
AATTAAAGGAAGGCGACTTTGTAGTCGACGCGCGC
>DATAOU010000156.1:0-10160 GCA_036265575.1 Pyrinomonadaceae bacterium | reverse complement strand
AGTGATTTCTTTGCCTGTTGCAGCGAAACTCGCGCGGCTGTGATCTTTGCTTTGCGTATGTCTTCAAGCTGATGCGTGTCGTCGCCCGGCTTTATCTTCCCCTGCGGGTTCGTGACAGCGTTGTCGGTCTTCTGCGAGCTTTTGCTACGCGTAGGCTTCGCTAACAACTGGCCCAGCGCAGCGCCTGAACTAAATCCGGCGAGTGACTCAAAACCCGGCGGATTGACATCGTTCGTCAAACGGCCCGGTTGTGGACCATCAGTAAGCGATGCGTACGCCGACAATCCTTCAAGCGTTGTTGTGATGCGGTGGATAGTGTCCGGCGCGGGATTATGACCGGCATCGCGGAGCAATTCAGTTGCCAGATCCGAAAGGTTTGAAATCGCCTCGCGTCGCGACTCGAGGGCAGTCCGCATCTCCGCGACCTTTCCCGACTTCTGGGCCTTATGAAAACGCTGACCCAACGCAGTCAGTTGATCGAATTGGTCGCGATGATCCCAATACAGTTGGTTAACGGCCCACGCTGAGACGGTAGGCTTAGCCAACGCCTTCACCCGTGCGCTCTCGTCGCCACGACCACTCTTTTTCAACTGCGCTGCCAGTGTGTTGCGCGCGCCGGTGAACTCTGCCAAGGGCAGTTGGAACAATGCATCAACATCATCTTCCAGGTCAGCAGCGCGCTTGCGTTTATGATCGCTGATGTTAAGCACTGCATCGCCGTGGTTACCCCGCTTCGTCATATCTGTGTCTAGTCTCTTACTGGTTTCATTGCTCCTTCAATCAGGCCGCGAAGCGGCCGGTAGCGTAAAGTTTGGAGTGGAGCGGAGCGCAACCCCAGGAACCGTCGACGAAATTAATCAGAGTCAGCGGAGCGGTCGACAGTGACATCAATGCGTTCTTGTTTGTCGCTCCGCTATCGCCCGCTTCGCGGGCTGCGAGTTTTTTTGGTTGACGATCCTGGGGTTGCGCTGCGCTCCACCCCAGGCTTTACGCTATCGCCCGCTCCGCGGGCTCTGAGACTTTTTTGTGTCGATGGATCCGAACCTGGAACTCGAAACTCGGAACTCGAGACTGGCAGGCCCTAATCTGGAATTTCAGCTTCAACCAGTTTCTGGAGCAGCGTCAGCGATTCTTGCCATCCGAGATAGCAAGCCTCAGCCGGAATAACAGCCGGAACTCCCTCTTGCACGATCGTCAATTCAGTTCCAACCGATACTTGCCGGAACGTTATCGTCGTCAGCATTTCTCCGGTCAGATTCGGGTCCTCGAATTTGTCAGTGTGGCGAATGCGTTCATTTGGCGTTAACTCAAGATACTCGCCACCGAAGGAGTGACTCTTTTGGCTCGTGAAATTGGTGAAGGACATCCGGTAGGTGCCGCCGACTTTTGCATCGAGGTGATGAACCTGGCCCGTGAAGCCATTCGGCGGCAACCATTTCGCCATCGCGTTTGGATCAAGGAATGCGCGGTAAACTCTCTCAGGCGGCGCCTTGATTACTCGATGCAGACGGATAGTGTTTGCATTGTCTTCTGCCATGATTTTCTCCTCGTGCGTTAAAGTCCGATAAGCTTTAGCTTGTCGTAGTGCTCAACTGCCGATTTCGCCCCAGCGGGACGAGATGTTTAAATCGACGAGATGTTTACATCTTAGTTCGCTCCTACCGGAGCGTGGCCCCCAATTTCAAGTTCAGCGTGGCTCTGCGACCCACTCCGAACAGGGCTTTAGCCGATCCGGAGACGTGGTCACCGGGACGAAGGCGCGCTTGCGTATAGCCGCTTTCCGAGATTCCGCGGTCGCTTGCGCCTGACGCGCGGATTCGAGCGCCGCTGAGGTGGATGCTCCCGAGATCACGCCCATGGTTGCCGCATGCACCATGCGCTCCTCGTCTGACTTCTTTACAAATTCTCGTTGTGCTCTTTGGATTAACAGCAGTTGCTGACGCCAATACAAAACTCCGGCCGAAGTCGTCGGCCGCGTTGGCAGGTCCGCCTGAGGGATCTCAGTATCCTGCTGGTCCACGCGGTTGATATTGTCGGTAATCATCAGGCGCGCGTCATGTTCCGCGTGCTCAACTTCCGACTTTAACCAGAGCAGTTCACGAAAGTCCGCTTCAGTGATCTTCATTCCCGCCAGCGCCTGGGTCGCCTTCGGGCTCTTCAAAATTGTCGCGAGGCGTTCGCTGGCGCGCGGAGAAAGGCAGTCGTCGTATCCGAGTTGCACCGCGCGACTGAGAGCGGCGATAGCGTTGTCATTCTGGTTCAGCGCCGCATACAGTTCCGCGATTTCATACTCGCTTCCTGCCTTGAGCCACGCAGGCGCCCCTGGCTGCGCTTGTAGTTTTTTATAACCGTCGATCGCCTCGCGATACTGTTGATTGGTGCTTAACTCGCTCAGCTTTATCAGTTGATCGATATAGTCCTGCTGCGCGCTCTGAGCGCCGGCGCCAGCCACGAGCGAAAACAAAAAGATCGAGATCAGTGAAAGCCGCAACATCGCAATCCCCCCTTTATTCGATAAGTTAATTGCCGGCGGGACTCTTATATTTCGTATCCCGTCACAGCAGCGAAAAGTATACTAACAAGCTACAATAAGGATAACCCCTTAATTAACCCTTTCGCGCCGCCCATTCTCAGCTACTTCCGCGGCGACGTTCTGTGGTTCGGTCAATTTCGTTTGTCATGGCGCTACGACAAGCTAAAGCTTATCGGACATCGACGAGCTAAAACTTATCGGACATCAAACTTTATGTGATGGGCGTGGGCAAATGATGGACATCCGCGGCGCTTTGTGACAAAGTCCGCCCACCCTCTAGCCACCTCGCGGTTAGAGCGGCACGATTTCCACATCACCCCTCGAAAGGAAAATTATGAGCTCACCAAATCTCACTATCACCGCTGAGCCTGCGGAGGCTGGCTCGCTCGTCTACGGAGCCCTCGCCGCAAAATCGTCGAACGAATTCGCGAACGGCCAGCTTTCGCTGATTCTGACGATCACTAACAACGAAGCAGCAGCAGTCCATCTGAATCAGGTAAAGGTTTCGTTTGTGGGACCACCGAACGTTACCGCCTCGTCGATCATCGCTGATCTGACGATCCTTCCGTCGCAGACGCAGCAATGGTCCTTCGCACCTGAGAACAATATCATCCTGCCGCTGCCGGCTCCCGGAGCAATTAAGCTCAAACTGTTTTGCGACAACTTCGGCGATCCAGCGGAAGTGGACGTAGCGCTCGACCAGTACCAGAGTCCGGCGCCCAACGGTGGTTATTCCTTCCCGGGCAGGTCCGCCGATCTCAGCAACGGTCAGTATTGGACCGGAATCAGCGCCGCGCACGCATCGGGCGGTGGAACGCAGTTGTTCGCCTATGATCTGGTCATTCGCGCGTTCGATTCAGCCAACAACAATTGGCCGACGTCTGTGCCGGGAAGCGACAACACTCAAAACCAGAACTACTACATTTGGGGCAAGCCGATTTACGCGATGGCCGATGGCGTCGTCGTAGAGTTCCGGGACGGTATTGCGGCCAACACGCCTCCGGGACTTCCCAGCCCGACCCCTAATCCGGTCGAAGGTAATCACTTCTACATTCAACATGGCGACGACCTGGCGCTCTATGCGCATTTTCAATCGGGCACGTTGAATCCAGCGCTCACGTCCGGTCCAAATCCAGATGGCACGGGCGCCGCGGTCACTCAGGGACAGCTGCTTGGTCTTGCCGGCAACTCGGGAAACTCATCGGAGCCGCATCTTCATATTCACGTCGACCGCGCGACGATTCCCTGGGGTGGATTAGGTCGCCCGTTACCCTTCAACGACATTTACGTGCTGGATCTTTCAGCTTTGCCGGACGTATGGCCAGCCAACGACGATGCGCCTTGGAACGCCGTGTCGGCGCAAGATTTGCCCAGCGTGTATTCGGCGATCTGGCCGGGCCCGCTGAAAGCGGGTAAGAAAAAATTCTGGCGATGGGTCGGCCCGCTAATTTGGGCGTGGATCATATTTCTCGGCGGGTTGATGATTACTCCCGGTGGCGTTAGTTGCCCAAAGTGCGGTGTGGGACTAACCGATGTGCTGGGTATCGTTTCGATCGTGCTTGGTGTTTTAGGGTTTGTGTCGCGTGCGGTTGAAAGCAGGGTGACAACGCAACGTGTCGCTCGTGCGCAGATAGACGCGAAGGCCGATCTGCACACTTGATCGAAGGATTAGTGCGAAAAGTTAGATGGAGCGCAATCAATCGAGTAAAGATCAAGGTTCAAAGCGTTCGCTAATGCCGGCCCAGGGTTGCGCTTTGGCAGCCCTGGGTCAGCCACGCCTATTGCACCTTCAGCCGAAGATCTCGCTGAGTTGAGCGCCGTTCTCATCACGGTCCGAATCGCGACCGGTAATCGGGTCGATAATAGAAATCCCTTAACCATTTCGGCAATTTCGAAGTTGTTGTTGCGCGAAAAACCAATTCGCGACGGTGCCGGTGCAGCCAACTCTCCGGCGCCGCAACAATGATAGATTGCGCTTGCGCTGCAGTTAACGGAAGCGCCTGCTTGACGGTCGTAAACAAACGATCCTAAGGTAATTACCTACCCCCAAGTTGCACACAAAGGCGGAGAACAGAATGGGATCGCGCACGATCGTCATCGGAGATATTCACGGCTGTTATGACGAACTGGAAGATCTGCTGGCAGAAGTTCATTTTGCCGCGGACGACCGGCTCGTTTCAGTTGGCGATCTCATCACCAAAGGACCGAAGAGCAGGGAAGTCCTGGAACGCTTTATGGCCGAGCCGCAGTTCTCTGCGGTGATGGGCAACCATGACCTGGCGTTGCGGCGAAAATGGAATGGCGAAAAAGTTAAGCTCAAGGATTCTCAAAAGCCGACCAACAAGGAATTGAAAAAAGATAAGGAGCGCTACCTTAAGTTTCTTAACTCGCTGCCGTTCATGATTGATCTGGGCACGCATTTGGTTGTGCATGCAGGGGTGCGACCGGGAGTGGCGCTGCATTCGCAAACAAGTGAAGACTTGACCGAGTTGCGCAGTTTGGGAAAGGACCGTACCGCGCGCGATGGTGTTCCCTGGTACGACGTTTACGACGGCGAGAAGGTTGTGCTGTTTGGTCATTGGCCGGCGGAACAACCGCGACGCGGAAAGCAAGCAATCGGTCTCGACACCGGTTGTGTTTACGGCCATGACTTGACGGCATACATTATCGAGACCGGTGAATTTAAAACTGTTCCGGCGCGGCAACGGTATGACGCTACTTAGTTGGTTTGATCGAGTGCAGCCGCCCGGAGTGTTTGGGTTTGCGGTCGCCGCACCGTGCGGTCGCAAGCCGCATTGGACCAATACTAAACATGGTTGAGCGAGAGAAAAGCTTACCGGAAGAAGTTGAATCTTCAGTGACCCAGTCTACGAACTCGGCCGCTCAGCCTTCGCTTGCCCAAAGCGGTAAGTTATCGTCGCCTGACGAATATGAGCCGTTCCTCGCCTGGTCCGTTTTTAATCGAGATTTGAGCCAGCTCGAGTTTTACAAACGAGTGCTCGAGGAAGCGACCGATGAATCCGTACCCCTGCTCGAGCGGCTGAAGTTTCTCGCCGTCTTCACCAGCAACCTCGATGAGTTTTTTATGGTTCGCGTTTCCGGCTTGAAAGAGATGCTGGACATCAAGGACTTGCAACCGATGCCCGGCGAGCTGGAGCCCGCTGTGCAACTGAAGATGATTCGCGAACGCGTTTTGCCGATGGTTGCAGACCAGGTGAATTGCCTGCGCAACAGCGTGCTGCCGGGACTGGCAAAGCATGGCATCGAGATTCTCGAGTACGATTCGCTTTCGCCTCGCGAGAAAAAGACTCTGAACTCGTACTTCATGAAGAACATCTTCAGAGTCCTAACACCGCTGGCAGTCGATCCGGCCCACCCCTTCCCGCACATTGCCAATCTCAGTCTGAACATCGGCTTGACTGTCGAGGTTGATTCAAATCCTGACGAGCCGGTAACGCTGGGCAGCATGCCGCGCTTTGTTCGCATCAAGGTGCCGCCGGTGGTCCCGCGGCTGGTACCTGTGGGAGATAGCGGGCAAAGGTTTGTGCTGCTTGAAGAGTTGATTGACGCGAACCTGCATTCTGTTTTTCCCAGCATGCGTCTCAGCAAGAGTTACCTGTTTCGCGTGACGCGCGATGCTGACGTGGAAATCCGGGACGATAAGGCGGCCGATCTCCTGGGAAGAATTAAAGAATCTTTACGCGAACGACGTTTCGGCAATGCAGTGCGTCTGGAAGTCTCGGACGCTATGCCGCAGCCGATGGTCCGGTACTTAACTGAGTCACTGCAAATAGAAAGCGACGACGTCTATGTCACTGGCGGCATTCTGGGCGTTGGCGATTTGATGCAACTCTATAGTTTGGATAAACCGGAACTGCGTGATCGGCCCATTCGCATGACTGTGCCGGCGCCGTTAAGCAAGAAGCGTCATATCTTTGAGGCCATACGAAAACAGGACGTGCTGCTGCACCACCCCTACACCTCTTACACCACCGTTACCGAATTCATCGAAGCCGCGGCAAAGGATCCGCGCGTGCTCGCGATCAAGATCTGCCTCTACCGCACCGGCAAGAACTCCCCAATACCCGAGGCGCTGATTGAGGCGAGTGAACGAGGCAAGCAAGTAACAGCGGTAGTAGAGATCAAGGCGCGCTTTGATGAAGAAAACAATATTGAGTGGGCCGGCAGGTTGGTGGAAGCCGGAGTTCATGTGGTTTATGGACTGGTGAAGTTGAAGACGCACAGCAAAGTGGCACTCGTTATTCGCCGCGAGGATCAGGGACTGCAGACCTACGTGCACATTGCGACCGGCAATTACAATCCGACGACTTCGAAAGTTTATACGGACCTCGGCTTGCTCACCGCCAATGCGGAAATAGGGGACGATGCAACAGATTTGTTCAATTATATGACGGGCTTTTCGCGACCGCGCGAGTACACGCACCTGATGGTCGCGCCCGTAAATCTGCGCCGCCGGATGTTGACCTTGATTGAACGAGAAATTGATCATGTGCAAGCGGGCCGCCCGGCGCGCATCATGGCCAAGATAAATCGCCTTACGGATTTGGAAATTATCGACGCGCTTTATCGCGCTTCGCAGGCAGGCGTACCGATTGATTTGATAGTGCGCGGCTCCTGCATGCTGCGGCCCGGAGTTCCCGGACTTTCAGAAACAGTCCATGTCCGCAGCATCGTGGGCCAGTTCCTCGAGCACAGTCGTATCTTTTACTTTGCCAATGGCGGCGACGACGACGTTTACATTGGCTCGGCTGACTGGATGAGTCGCAACCTGGATCGTCGCGTGGAAGTCGTTACGCCAATTTTGGATGCGAACTTGAAACGACACCTGAAGGACGTCGTTCTCGGCACTTATCTTAAGGACAATACAAAAGCGCGAATCTTGAATGCAGAAGGCGTTTATGAGCGCGTTCCGATGGCTCCGGGAGAAGCGCCATTCAACAGTCAACTCCATTTCGAAGGAAGCATTAGCTTGAGTTCTTAACTGTTCACCATTACTGGGGAGGGTCTATGTTTAGAAAATTGATTCCGGCTTTCATCTTTGGTTTGCTTTTCATTCTTTCGGCGCTGCCGGCAGCGGCGCAAAAATCTTGCTTCACCCAGGACGCTCGCGACCTTGCCGAGCGAACTGCGAAAGTCTATCGCCAGCCCGACCCGGGTTATGATCCGGTACTTGGGTATAACCCAACTGCCGGTCCGCGACCGGGTGCGCCGGCGGTCAACGCCGACGGACTTGCGGCGGCCATTACGTGTGTTGCCAATCCGAAGGAGAACGAAGGCTCCGGCACCACGCCAAAGTTCTATTGCTCAGTCCCAGGCGTGCTCGATGAGAATGGCGAGCCTGTGCGCTACAAAATCAAACCTCATTTCAAAGGCCAAACACCCGACAAACGCAATGGCGAGATCTATGGCGAGTTTCTGTCATCACGTTTTTCGAAAGCTTTGGGTTTCTTTGCCGATGATGAATGGGTGGCTGACGTGACCTGTGCCGATTGCGAAAAGAGTCTGAACAAGAAATTCCAGGGCACGAGCTTCACGCCATTTCAACCCGCGGCTGGAGTTGAACTGCCGCTCGGCAAGGGCATCGATGTGAAATGCAACAACAAAGACTCGGGAGCACTGGCCGGTTCACTCGAAAAGTTGCTAAACAACGGGGGCAATCGCGCCGAGATCGATGCGTTCAAACTTTGGCTGGCTTTCATCGACCATGGTGACACGAAAGCGGATAACCAGAAGTTTAGCTGCCTTGATTCGAAGAAGAATGATGATGGCACGCGGATGTGCAAACGAGATCAGGCGGTTTATTACGTTGCCGACATGGGCTCGACTTTTGGCCACAGCAGTGCGAGCGAGAATAAAGCGAAACTGGCAAATTGGAAGGGCAAGGATCCGATTAAGGTGGATGGCGGGCGCTGTTACACAACAGCGAAGAGCGTCGGCGACACAAAAATCAGCGAAGCAGGAAGGCTGCTGCTGGCAGATGGATTGCAACGACTGCTGGACGCCGAGCAGAGTAACAACACGATCACTAAGGTGTTTCGCGCCTCGCGCAATGCCGAGCGCGATGAAGCGCCGGAAGCGTGGACGGCGGAATTCGTGCGCAAGGCGAAGACAATCATCGATGCGCGCTGCGGAAACTGAGAATGCTGAGCTGAGTGTTTGCTACTAACGCCGTTAACAGCAGTCCAGCCACAGCATCGCGCGGAGCGATCTCATTAACACCGCGGCCTTAGCCCGGTGAGACGAGAAGGTCGAATCTCTTAAACCGTTTTAAGGGTTTATCGCGCCGCCCAATACCGTTGAAACGTTTGGAGAGTCCGTGATCCGCGACCGGGTCACCGTGCTAAAGCCACGGTGTTAATGAGATTGCTCCGCGCGGTCCAACACGAGATTTTCCGTGCAAACGCGGACTTATAAAAATACTCTCTTTATGCCAACCAGAAAGACCAGAAGGAGCTTTAAGCAATGAACAAACAGCTGGTTCGCTTACTGGTAGTCTTCGTTGCCGTCCTGATCGGTAGCGGGCTGCTGGTTTACATTCTACTGGAGCGTCGCACAGCAACGCCGGTGCGAAATGTGCCCGAGCGCGCCGCAACAGCGGCGCCACAACCGGATGACACAGCCTCACCTGCTCAAGCTCCCGCAGATATGCAGACCCGCGAAAATCGCTCGGTGCTTTCGGAAATCTTCGGGATCCAATCACCAACCAACGCGACCACGGAAGAGGAACGTGGCATTGTTGCTATTCGAGTCCTGCTGCGATTTTTGGTTGCCGCGTTTCTGGCAATGCTGCTTGCATTTCGCTGGCGGCGTGGCATGTCAATCACTAAACGCAATCCTTATGTGGCCCAGACGCAGATTCTGCTCGCAGTGGTCGCGGCCGCGATGATGATCATTGTGGGCGATAGCGCGGCCCGTGCTTTCGGCATCTTTGCCGCCGCGTCGCTGGTTCGCTTTCGCACGAACATTCGCGATCCAAAAGAGACGACAGTGCTTTTGATTTGCCTGGGCGTCGGCTTGGCCTGCGGCGTGGGACGGCTGGATATGGCGTTGATACTCACCGTTTTCGTTTTGGTTGTGCTCTGGATTTTGGAACACTTCGAATCGGCGCAAATATTTCGGTCGATGGAGGTGCGCGTGGAGACACTCAACCTGGACCGCACCCGCCAGGTCCTTAAGAATCTTTTTGACAAACATGGTTTGAGTTTTGAAGTGCGGCAGTTGGAGCGCGGCGGCGGGGAAGGCGAGCGCGGCAAAATCGTTTACGAGCTAAGCCTGGGCTATGCCGACACGACTGATCAACTCAGCGAAGAAATATTTTCCGAAGACTCCGAGAACATCGCCGCTCTGGAATGGGAGCAGAAGAAGAGTTCGACTTACATCTACAACTGAGAGTAAGGGAACACCCGTTCGTCCGTTCAATTCCATCGCGGGTCGAAGAATACAGAACCCCGACGCCTCGGGGTTCTGTATTCATCGACCCGCGATGCAATTGAACGGACGAACGGGTGTTGCCTTACTCTCAGTTGTAGATATAAGTCGAACTCTTCTTCTGCTCCCATACCAGAGCGGCGATGTTCTCGGAGTCTTCGGAAAATATTTCTTCGCT
>DATAOU010000155.1:0-5109 GCA_036265575.1 Pyrinomonadaceae bacterium | reverse complement strand
TGAGCAGGACGTGATTAACGCCGTGGTGTATGTAGAGTATGAGCAAGGAGGACAGCTGCTCTGAAACATTGCTTGCTTGATGCTTAGCTGACAACGACCCCGGTCGCTACCGCTCCCGGTTCTGTATTCTTCGACGCACGATGTGAGTGGTTGACCCCGTCGCGGTTTGCTTCAAAACCTTAGCGACAAGCAACTCAACCCGCCATCCATTTTTTGAAACTCTGACATCTTGAGTGCAACGGTTTGATAACCCAGCCGGCACAATTGTTCGGTCAACATTGGATATCCGTCAGCCACCAATACGTAATCATTTACTCTCAAGCAATTCGCTGCATAAGCCTCAGCATCATTCACGACAATGCGGTCGTAACCAACAAACTCAGCACGGCTGGCGAGTGCTTCGCTCACTACCAGACGCCTGTCTCCCAAATAGGCGAGGCCGCTCTTCAAGTGCAACAGACTGCTTTCGCTGCGGATGTCCACCAAAGTGCAGGAGTAACCGGATGACGCGAGCAATGCAGACAACTGTTGCGCGCCCGCCTCGTTTGTACGTTCAGAGAGACCGATGAAAAAATGATTGCCTGCCTCACAGACATCACCCCCATCAACCGTTCCTGGCGATTCGATGGTATTGAGATCAGGAAAGAACTCAGCAAGCGCCAGTCGAATGCTCGCAACCTCACCCGCGCGGCTGGGCGCACCCGGTTGGGTAAGCACGGCGCATTGATCAGTCAGGATTGCGGTATCTTCAACAAAACTTGAGTCCGGATGGTTTGGATCAGGTTCCAGTCTGGTAAGGGTTAGTCCACATTGTGCCAGCGCTACGCTGTAAGTCTCATGCTGTTTGAGCGCGAGCTCGTAATCGGGATCACCAAGGTCCGCCATGGTTAAACCCTGCGCAAAGTTTGTGGCCGGGGGCCGGACGATGGCTCTGGTGAACATTATCGAATCGTAGCGCACAAGCTGTTGACCCGTCAGCATTCAGCGCAAAGGCACTGATCGCCGAATACCGTTTTCTGTCAACTCCGCCGGTCCCGTGCCTCCTATTTACGATTCACGATTTACGATTTACGATTGACCCATGAAACTAACAGAATACTTATCCGCTGAGTTGGACCGCGAAGTTGAACGTTCGCGCGTGGCGCTTGAACAAATTCCGGAAGGAAAGTACGACTGGAAGCCGCACGAGAAGTCTATGATTCTCGGCTACCTGGCAAACATGGTGGCGACAATTCCAAACTGGATCGGCCTTCAGATTACGGATGCCGAATTGGATGTGGCGCCGGCTCCGGGCGAATCAAAAATGGAACACAAGCGCATTGACACCAGTGCCGAGTTGATCGCCGCGTTGGACAAATCCGCAGGCGCCGCGCGTTCGGCGTTTGAGAAGACGACGGACGAGCATTTGATGACGAATTGGCGTCTGCTTGCTCGCGGTCAGGTGGTCATGGAAGCACCCCGTTACCAAATGATTCAGGACACCTTCAATCATTGGGCGCATCATCGCGGTCAGCTGACCGTGTACCTGCGTTTGCTCGGAGCAAAGGTGCCGGCTATTTATGGACCATCTGCGGATGACAAACAGTTTCGGTAGATGTTGCGCGGCACCAGCTTTTAGGTAGTCTAATCAAGTTGAAGCGTCAACCCCCTGGAGTGCGGCGGCCCGGCGCCGCTTTGGCCAATCCCGCCGAAGTATTCAACCAAGCAGGTCAATTAGATTAGTCGGGCCAAAGCGCTGCCAGGCCAGCGCACTCCAAAGAGTTGCCGCTCGCCCTCAAACAACCACGCCGAATCGTTTGCGGAGTACTTCGGCGTATTCCCTCTCGTTTCTTAAAGTACGTTCCTGCCGCGCGCTACCGGTGGTTGTAATCAGCCGCATTTCACTGAGAGTAATGCGTCCTTGTTCGGTCGCTAGTGAGCAAATGCGGCCGCGAGTGAAATGTGAGTCCGGTGAAGTCTGATGATAACGGCACATCTGAGCATAGTCGGCGAACGTGTGTGGCGTTAAAGTGAAACGATATTGCGCCTGCCAATCTTCGTCACCATCCCGGCGCCTCAGGACAAGGTCATCACCATCCGAAATAATTTGGTATGAACGATTGCCCTGGCGCTGTTCGCCTCGTTCATCCAACAAGAGCGGGGTGAGAAACGAATCACCGAAGCCAACATCCACAAGCCAACGCTGTTCCAATTGGACCATCAGGGCCATGTGGTCAAACTCCCGACCAAACTCGCCGGAAGCATTGGCCACTCTGGCCGATAGCATGGTGACGTCGAAGCCGAGCGCGCGTAGCAACGCTGCAAACAGACCGTTTGCTTCATAGCAGAAACCGCCGCGTTTGTTTGTCACAATCTTGGTAAACAGCGCCTCGTCGTCGAGCACAATTGCTTGTCCGGCGTGAATACTTAAATTCTCGAACGGCACCGTTAACAAATGCGCAACCTGCAAGGCGCGCAGAGTCTCGGCCGTCGGCACAAGCGAGCCGTAATACTTAATACGTTCGAGGTAAGCATTAGTGTCCAGCATGCAAATGCGCCTTGCGCTGAAGCTGAATTTATGGAACTCGATTTTGAGACAAGCTGTGCAAATGAATATTAACTGTAGATAGTTGAGCGCAAAAAGGTGTAACTTGGCCCCTCGCTCGAGGCGGTTTAAGTCAGAAGGTTAAACGGAGACGTCATGCAAACTGTTAAAGCACGCATCCTTGGCCTGGTCCTGACAGTTCTGGGTATTGGACTGGTCTATATCAACTGGCATCAACTTCAAAAGGACAACACTTACTCGCTGAAGATGGCGGCTTTCGGACCACTCGTCGCAGTAGGCGGAGTATTTCTCATCTTCTTTCCCTCCATGAGTGGAAAGCCCAACACGACAAAAGAAAAGATCATCCTGCTGATCGTGTTTGTTATCGGCCTGGCCGCAGGCTTAGTCAACTGGTACCTGATGGATCCGGGATTCTTCGGCAGATAGTTTTATGTAAAGCAAACTGTTAATTTGCGCTCGACGGTAACACCCAGGTGAGCTAAACCAATCAAGACAAGCTATCGCTTAGCTCTAAGCCTGAATCTCACAATCCTTTCCACAACTAAAAGAATTGGCGCAAATCGCTTTCCCATCTGGTGGTCCACTGAGTCACTCCTGAGGCGTGGTAGGTTTCAAGATTTCCTCAGGATGCTCCGGATTGCGATAACCTCCGACTGTGCCATCATAAGTTTCTAAAGGCATGTTGTAATGCTGCCCGGTGGTCGGCGATACCATACGCTCATAGCCCATCATGCCTTCGCGCTGGGCTTTGGAGATGCGATCCTGCGAAAGATTTTTTTGCTCCCAGGATTCCATCAGGCCGGAGTTGTCGAGCGGATGATTTCGCACGGGAATAAGCTGATCCTGATAGGCAATCTTGCTCGGATCGATCGCGGCGACGCTTTGTGGCAGCAACGGTAGCCATGTTTTCGCCTGATCATAGTCCTCCTCCGGCGCGGACACTGACTGTAAGACCACCGAGTACGAGCCGTACGCATTCAGAATTCCGCAAGTGCTGTTGGCACGTTGCGAGATACCTTTGGCGTCAGTAAAAGCCAGTTCAAATTCCTGAATCTCCCAGTTTATTCCCGGGTACCCCGACGCCACTGGCGGCAGATCGTGGGCGCTGAGTTGCCTGACGTTCGTCGCGCCAAGTTTGCCCAGCAGCAATTCCATAAAATCCCATGGGGTACTGGTCCCCGGGGTTCCCGTCAGCAGTACCGAGTTGGCCCACAACCTGCCATCTGGTGAATTCATGTCGACCCCGTTGCCGGTTTCGTTGGCGCGCCAATGAGCCGGCATGGCCCAGGTAAAATACTGGCCACGCTGAACGACTAACGGCGGTCGCGTAAATGCCGGTTCACCCGTTGCTGATTCAGTTCGTGCTCCTGTGCCGTTATTGTGTCTCGAGTTCGTGTTAGGGCCGCCGCTTCCCGCGGGTGAATTGAGCGAAAGCAATTTGCAGCAACCACTAGAAAGAACCGCCGCGAAGATGAGCAGCGCAACGCGTAAGGTGGGGGAGATCATAGCAGGCATCCTTTCCAAGCAAACGAGTCGAAGACCGGAAGTTCTATGGTGAATCGTAAATAGAGAGCGCGGCGCCGAGAGTTAGCTTTCTTACTGAGACCGAGACGACCGTGGTCCCGTTAACTTTTCCACTCGTGTAGCGAGCCGTGGTTCGCCAATCTTTTCAGTCCATTCGTTAAACGACGATGCCGGCCCTTTCCAGCGTAACTCCTCGACCTTGCGAAACAGCGGCGCATCAGTGCGCAAGGTTGCCAAGTCCTTGAAGAGCAGCGCTGGCACCAGGTTCCCATCTTTTAGGACCCCTGCAGGAAAGTCTTCGATGTGGCCATGGCGGTTGATGAGGGCGGCAGCGGTCTTTGCTCCCAGTCCCGGGATTCCCGGGTAACCGTCGGCCGAGTCTCCTACGAGAGCGAGATAATCGGCAATGAACTCCGGCGCGACGCCAAATTTCGCGCGAATAGCTTGCTCGTCGCGAATCTCATTCTTTCTACGATCGATTTGGACCACACGGTCGGCGACGACACATTGCGCCAGATCCTTGTCCGGAGTCCAAATGCAAACCTTTTCCACGCGCTTATCTTTCGCCGCGAGACAAGCCGCAGAAGCAAGCGCATCGTCAGCCTCGAGTTCGACCATCGGCCAGACCACAACGCCCATCGCGGTCAGCGCTTCTTCCAACGGGTGAAATTGGGCCCACAGCGCGCGTTCGATACCGGCGCCCGTCTTGTAACCGGGCCAAAGGTCGTTGCGAAAGGATTCAATGATGTGGTCGGTGGCTACGCCGAGGTGCGTGGCGCCATCTTCGATCATCTTGGCGATCATATTGAGCACACCGGACACCGCACCAAAAGGCGGATCACTTTTTTTGAAACGCCGGATACCGTAGAAGTGGCGGAAGAGTTCGTAAGTGCCGTCGATGAGATGAACGATCATGGGGGCAGAAGTCAGAAGTCAGAAGTCAGAAGTCAGAAGTCAGAAGTCAGAAGTCAGAAGTCAGAAGTCAGAAGTCAGAAGTCAGAAGTCAGAAGTCAGAAGTCAGAAGTCAGAATTAAGAACAC
>DATAOU010000154.1:0-4472 GCA_036265575.1 Pyrinomonadaceae bacterium | reverse complement strand
GTGAGGGCGGAGTATAACAACTGCCGCAAGCAGGCACAAAGAACGGTAAGAATTGTCATTTTGAATCAGCCTCTGTGCGTCCTCTGTGTTCTTTGTGTCTTTGTGGTGGTTGTGGCTGCGTTAGCGATTACTCACCACAGAGACACAAAGAACATAGAGGACGCACAGAGAATCTGAAATTTGTTTTACTAAAGAACGCGTGCACAAACTTACGCGAGCTCGACGCGCTGGCCGTAAGTCGGCACAGTCGCGGGCCACGCGAATGTTTCTCTAATATGAGCGGCCATGGCTTCCGCGGCCGCCGGCTCTCCGTGGGTAAGAAAAGTTTGACGTGGCGCCTTTGGCATTCCCTTTAGCCAGTGAAGAATCTCTTGCCAGTCGGCATGTGCTGAAAAGCTATCGATGCGTTCGATGCGGCAGCGAACTGGAACCCATTGGCCCATTATCTTTACTTCCCTCTCGCCGTCGAGTATTCGTCGTCCCGTTGTTCCGGCAGCCTGGTAACCAACAAACAATAGCGTTGCATTTGGATCGGGAAGCAAACGCTGGGCGTGATGCAACACGCGTCCACCGGTCATCATGCCTGAGGCACTGACGATAACGCGGCTTCCCTCAAGCTCTCCCAGGCGTTTCGATTCCTCGCGTGACGAGCACGTGATCATCGAATGGGTACGAAGCGGATGTTGGGGTCTGGCAAGCACACTAGCGTAATCTTCATCCTGCTCCTCGGTGCGCTTTGCATAGACGACAGTCGCCGCGGCAGCCATTGGCGAATCAAGACAAACCGGAAGAATTGGAATGGCTTTTTCATCTTCCAACTCTCGAATCAGATAGAGGATCTCCTGCGAACGACCGACTGCAAATGCCGGAATGAGTACTGGACCACCGCGCTGCGCGGCGTCGTTGATTATTCGTTTAAGGGCGATTTTCGGCTCTTCAGGATCGTGCAGACGATTGCCATAGGTGGATTCGA
Source organism: Pyrinomonadaceae bacterium (assembly GCA_036265575.1). Lineage (GTDB taxonomy): Bacteria > Acidobacteriota > Blastocatellia > Pyrinomonadales > Pyrinomonadaceae > PSRF01. The sequence continues at coordinate 3,499 of DATAOU010000154.1, read as the reverse complement.
CCAGCAGGTAATCGCAAGCGAGCGGCGCAACCGGGTCGCGAATGATCGGCTGGTTGTAGTGGCCGAGGTCACCCGAGAACAAAATCCTGCGCCCGGTTTGATCGTTACCGGCGTTTTCGATCTCCACTAGGACGAGACTGGAACCCAGTATGTGTCCGGCGACGCGAAATCCCGCGCGAATGCCCTCAGCTACCAAGATCGGCTCGCCGCCATTCGATACTGGTTCAATTAACTTCAGAGCAGCCAGTGCGTCCTTTTCTGTGTACAAAGGAAGCGCGGGATTGTGCTTTGTTAGCTTGTGGCGATTGCGGTAGTCGGCGTCTTCTTCCTGCAAGCGGCCGGCATCCGGCAGCAAAATTTTTAGTAGGTCGGCGGTACCTTGCGAGCAATAAACCGGACCGCGAAATCCCTGTCGAACCATTCGCGGAAGATAGCCGGTGTGATCGATGTGCGCGTGCGTGATTAGAACTGCATTGAGTGAGCGAGGATCGAAGGGAGGTTCCTGCCAGTTACGCTCGCGCAGCGCCTTGAGTCCCTGGAAAAGCCCACAATCAACCAGCACGCGCGCGTGTTCAGTTTCAATTAAATACTTTGAACCAGTTACCGTGCCGACGCCGCCCCAAAATGAGAGTGTTGCCAATATCCTTCTCCAACTCAGCTCGGATTAACTGCCGGTTCGGCAAGGGTCTGCGATCTGCGACGGTAACCAATCAGCACGATGAACGCTGGAACAAGCAAAGCGAGATTGCGCAGCGTGGTCTTAACTCCCAACTGGCTCGCGATGATGCCGCCAAAGCAACCACACTCGAGCGGTTCACCATGTAACACGTAAACGTAGTAGAGCGCGTAGGCCGCAAAACCGATTAAGAGCGCGGCAGCGAATAGCGCACCAATCCGCACCGTTTTGGGAATTAAAAGAAATGCAGCAGTGGTGGCTTCAAAGAGAATTACGGCAAGGGTTACGGGCCACATCCAGCGATCGGGATTGAAACCCGAGGAGGCAAGCAGCTCAGAAACGTTTGCCGCGAAGGCCTTCACGATCCAAAGTTTCGCGGCGACTGTGAATAAAAACAAAGCCGCCAACGCATAGCGGCAGATTTGAACGAGAATGCGGAAGAGTCTTTGACGTGTCATTCCTTCAATAGTGCTGAAGTGTTATCCGGGCGGACTTGGCGGCTCTGCCGCTTTCCGTGCGGAAAGGCCCCGCCTTTCCGCTTGCCTGAATATTATTGAGGCTATGCCTCCGCGATTAGTTTGAGGCGCAGCCTCTACTCCTAATCAGCAGTTTCCGGTAAGGCTGAGCCTTACCGCACGGAAGGCGGCAGAGCCGCTTCTACGCCGCCAGCGCAACGACCTTCTCGGCCGCGTCCTTCATCCCGTCCGCAACAGTAAAGTTCATGCCTGAATCGCGAATTACGCGTTGACCTTCCTCAACATTTGTTCCTTCTAACCGCACCACTACCGGCACTTCGATCCCGAGTTTCTTTGCCGCTTCAACCACGCCGCGCGCAACCATGTCGCAGCGCACGATGCCGCCGAAAATATTTATCAGCACCGCCTTCACATTTTCGTCGGCCAGCAGAATGCGGAACGCGGCTTCCACTCGTTCCTGCGAAGCGCCGCCACCGACGTCGAGAAAGTTTGCCGGTTCGCCGCCCGCGAGTTTGATGATGTCCATTGTTGCCATCGCCAGGCCGGCGCCGTTAACCATGCAGGCGATGTTGCCGTCGAGCTTGATGTAGTTGAGATCGAATTTCGAAGCTTCGATCTCCAGAGGCTCTTCTTCGTTCAGGTCGCGCAACGCCAGAAAGTCTTTGTGACGAAACATGGCGTTGTCGTCAAAGTTTACTTTGGCATCGAGCGCGATCAGTCGCTTATCTTTCGTCAGCAGGAACGGATTGATCTCCATCAACGAAGCGTCCATCTGTTCATACGCAAGATAAAGCGATTGCATGAACTTCACGGCCTGGCCTATTAACTCAGCCGGTAGTCCCAGACCAAACGCCAGCTTGCGCGCCTGGAACGCGCGAAACCCGACGGCCGGGTCCACTGTTTCCTTCATGATTTGTTCCGGCGTCTTGGCGGCAACTTCTTCGATGTCCATGCCGCCGGCCGCGGAAGCCATGAAGACGGGCCGTCCGGAAGCGCGGTCCAAAACGATGCCGAGATAAAATTCTTTATCAATCGGCAAGCCTTCTTCGATTAACAACACGCGCACTTCGCGGCCTTCGGATCCAGTCTGATGCGTGACGAGTTTCATGCCAAGCATCTTGCTTGCAATCTCGCGCGCTTCTTCAGGACTCTTTGCCAGTTTCACACCGCCACCCTTGCCGCGACCGCCCGCATGAATTTGGGCCTTGACGACAACGATGTCCGTGCCCAATTCTTTGGCTGCCTCGAAAGCTTCTTCCGGCGAACGCGCCACCAGCCCGCGCGGGACGGGGACGCCGAAGCGTTGCAAAAGTTCTTTACCTTGATACTCGTGGATCTTCATTATTTGCCCAGACTGAATACGAAATGTTAGTTGGAAAGCGCGACGAGTTTAGCCGCACAAAACAGGCAACTGCAAGGAGACCTACATGGCAGACGTAATCGTCACTTCATTATCAAACCTGCAAAACGAGGTTCGTTACGGCGAAAACCAGACTCTGATAACAGACGAACCAGTTGCAGCGGGCGGCGAAGGTGCGGGTCCCGATCCTTACACGTTGTTGCTTGCAGCGTTAGGCAGTTGCATCTCGATGACGACGACGTTGTATGCGAGAAGGAAAGCCTGGCCGCTCGAGCGTGTGACTGTCCGCTTGCGCGGCGAACGAACTCACGCGAAGGATTGTGTCGAATGCACCCGAACAACTGAAGGCTATGTGCACCGTATTCAGCGCGCTGTGAGTTTTGACGGCGACCTCACTGAAGAGCAACGCACCCGGCTCCAGGAAATCGCGCACAAGTGTCCAGTGCATAAGGCGCTGACGTCGGAAATTGTGATCATTGACTTGATCTAGCCGCCGATTTTCGCCGATGAACGCGGAGTAGGACCAGAACTTGGAGGGTTAGGAAAAGGCTTTTTTCAGATTCGCATTACCAGCGTCAATCCCCGGCAAGATTTGATGCGGACATTCGAACTCTTTCATTCGGACATTCGGAACCTTTTCAATTGACTTGGTGTCTAACGCATTCGAGCTTAACTTATTCTCTTTAGGAGACCACGATGCGAATCAACAGAATGGCGGGATTATTTTTGATAATCTTCGGCGTTATCAATGTACTTCAGGAAATTCACCTGCGAAGCATAGGCTTGCGCCAACCGGGTCTGACTTATGCGATCACGACAGCACTCTTCTTCACCGTTGGTGCTGCGTTGTTGCTGCGTGGCCGGACTTACAAGACAGCTTCAAAAAATTGCGAACGCACCATCGTCAAGCTGACATAGAAAAAAGGCTTCCAATCATTTTCGATTGGAAGCCTTTTGATCTGGTCGGGACGCCGAGATTCGAACTCG
>DATAOU010000153.1:0-4575 GCA_036265575.1 Pyrinomonadaceae bacterium | reverse complement strand
TCAGTGGTAGAGCATCGCCTTGCCAAGGCGAGGGTCGCGAGTTCAAATCTCGTCTCCCGCTCCAAGATCTAATGAAGGCGGAAGTGATGAAGAGCCGGTTTTCAGTTTTCGGTTTTCAGTGTTGCAGCCGCTAAATTGCGGTTGGGCCAAAAACTGCAAACTGAAAACATGGAGACTGGTACTTCATCCTTCCGCCTTCATCTTTCATAGTTGCTCTCAGGGCGGCGTAGCCAAGTGGTAAGGCAGAGGTCTGCAAAACCTTTATTCATCGGTTCGATTCCGATCGCCGCCTCCAATCAATCCCTTACATATTCCGTTGGATTAGCGAAAGAAAAGGAGACCTCGGATATTATCAACCTAACCGTCAAGACATTCAGGAACTCATCCGCAGCAAGAAAAGCATAAGTAAGAGGTTGCCGTGTCACTTCACACTAACTTGCGCCTAACCATCGTCACACTAATCTTATTGGGTTGCGCTCTGCCGCCCACACTTGCCGGCGGAAAGCGAATTGACCGCGCTCTCGCCAACATCGCATCCGGCGTCGCGTGCGAAACCGGAAAGACCCAGGATCAGATTGTCCCAGTGGTCGATCATCACCTCCACCTGCTAAGCCCTGCCGGGGCGGCGTTGGCTACTCCGCCCGTGCTAACGACGATAGAGCTTCCTGAAGAATTGGCGCAGTTCGTGCGAGAGAGGACGCGGCGGTGGAACGATCAAAAAGGCCTGGCCGAGCTTTACACTGAGGATGCCATATATTTTCGAGGCGGAACTGTCGGCTGGGTTCATGGACGTAAAGCGGTGGCCGGTTATGTTCGATGGACCATATCCGACCGGCCATATTACATAAAGCCAACCACGTACAACCTCAGCGGGTCATCTGCCACCGTGGCGGGTTACTTCACGGACGCCGACGGGACGGACTATCGTTTCGGATTTTTCATGTTCACGTTGACCAAAGCTTCGGATGGGGTGTGGCGGAGCGCGTCCGAGATTTACATACACCAGGAAGGCACAAAATTTGAACAGCCCTACACCGCCAGGCAACTCATTGCCCAGCTGGATGCCGTGGGTATCCGGCGCGGCGTGGTGCTTTCAGATGCTTATTATTTCGACGCTGTGCGCCCTGAACCAGTGCCGGATGAATACAGTAAGGTTCGCGCAGAGAATGATTGGACGGCCGACCAGGTCGCACAATTTCCGGGCCGGCTGGTAGCGTTCTGCAGTTTCAACCCGCTCCGGGATTACGCGCTCTCAGAGCTCGACCGCTGCGCTTCGAGCGGTCGATTCAAGGGCCTGAAGCTGCACTTCAACGCTGCGCAGTTAGACTTTCAAAGTCCCGAGCAGGTGGCGAAAGTCCGCCACGTGATGGCAGCGGCTAACAAATACCGGCTGCCGATGATCATTCACGTTCGGTCGAAACCGACTTATGGACGCGAGGACGCTGAGGTTTTCCTGCACCAACTCGTCGCCGCAGCGCCGGACGTACCCATTCAGATCGCGCACCTATGGGGTGGCGAGAACTTTTCAGCCTCTGCTCTGGCGGTCTACGCTGATGCCATTACGGCTGGCGATCCAGCTACAAAAAACCTCTACTTCGATATTTCTGGAGCTTGGGTTTATGCCAAGGCGACAGAAATGCCGGAGATCATAAGGCGTATCCGCCAGATCGGAATTGGACGCATTCTCTATGGATCGGACGGGCCTCCAAATGAATCTTGGAAGGCATTCCGCAGCAAGGTGCCGCTGACTGAAGATGAGTTTCGAGTGATCGCGAACAATGTCGCGCCGTACATGCGACGAGCTGAATGACGTCCTGTTTGCAGGTGCCTCACGAACTCGTTTTAGTTATTAGTCGCCGCGGACCGCATGAAGTATGGCGAGGTTCCTGCAATTGAGGTAGGGACACTCTTAATCAGCGATCCAAATTGGATAATCTGACGCAGAATGCCTTGGTTATATCTTTTCTCGTCAAGACCCAAGTTACCACCCGCGACGGCCCAAACTGAACACGCGCGGAGGGTAACTTGGGTTTACTACCAACCCGTGAACTATTTCTTGCGGCTCTTCGCTCCAGCGCCCCTACCTTTGGCTGCTGCCGAACCTTTCGCAGATCCGCTGTTCGCTGCGTTGCCTGTAGCCTGCGCTTCGACACCGGCAGCCTTTGCACCTGCCTCGGCCGCGCCCTGGACCGCACCTGTGGCGGCGCCCTGAAGCAATTCACGCGCAATCTTCTTGGCCTTAGTTAACACTTTCTTGGTGGTTATCTTTTGACTGCGCTTCTTGCCGCCCTTCTTGGTGGCGCCCTTTTTGGTGCTGCCGGCAGATTTCTTTCCTGCTTTTTTCATTGCCCTTTTCTTTGTTGCCATTTCTTTGCTCCTCCATGTGAAGCGTTAAGAAAACTGAACTGCTTGGTGATGGAGATTCGAGGCGCCCAAGTGCACGCGCCCAATCTCCGTTGCGCACAGATAGCGTTGAATGAACCGTCGTGCTATTCCCGAAGTCATTTCTTTTTGGCTGCCGGCTTTTTTGTCGTATTAGACTTAACGCGCTTAGTAATTCTTTTCGCTGCCCGTTTCTTTGGCCCGCCAACTTGCGCGAGCAACTCGGAAAACTCGAAGCCAAACAACTCTTTTATTTTGGCATCGAGCGCGGGCATTACTAGCCCTTTTCCCAAAGTGGACATTTCTTCGACCATGCTGTCGGCGAAGGCTATGACCGGCGTTTGTTTGCCGCCTTTAGTGTTTTTGTGCGTATAACCGATTGTATATCCGAGAGCGAAGCCGGCGGACAGCGCACCCAAACTCCAAACCAAAGGTTCCTTTTGAAACTCCTCGCGATAATCAAGCACGCCGGTAACGGTCTTCTTTACGGCGGTGACTTCGTGGCCGATGGTTTCCTTAATCTCATCGACGGTCTCAGCGAGTGATTCGCGCGTTTGCTCCATCTGGCGCTGAAGTTCGCGTTTACTCGGCTCGCGCTGCTCTTTAATGTTACTGGCCATGTCGTACCTCGTGGCTATTCGTTTGTCGTCAGTCGGTCTGCAGCAGTACTCACCTTCTCTTCATTCCCACTAAATGCGGACGAGTTCTGACTTAACTCGCACTCATCGACGCAGCAGTTGCTACATATTCGAACACTCATCAGCTTTCTCGGCTGGACAGCAATATCGATGCCAAGCGATCAGCGATCAGTGAAGCAATCGCTGTTTAGGGATTTCAATTTCTTTCAAGACAGACGGATGGGCAGCAGTCAGTGGCGGGTCAAAGCCTCTCCGTAAAAAAAGAAAGGTTGGTGTCACGTTAAACGTTGAGCTCTTGCTTTCGCTGCCTTATTCTAAGGTTGCCCTGGCGCAGTACCTCTCACCACCAAACTGTCTCCCAAAACTGCTTTGCAGAAAGCTTCGTGCTGAGGACTCCCAGTGAAAGCAAAGTCGCAAATAGATAAATGGCGTCAAAGCCGCGCGCGCGATCAGGGTCGTGTGCTGCTGATCACCGATCAACCGCTGCTGCAATTTCCCGCATCGCTCGAGGACGCGGGAATTCACGTAGCGGGTTCCTGCAGCGCCATCGCAGCGCCGATCCTGCTCCGCCGCGCTCGACCGCAACTCGTCATTGCCAATGTTCCCTTTAAAGGTATGTCTATCCAGGAGCTGGCCCGAATGCTTGCCCAAAGCCAGGATTTCATCCCTTTGATCCTAGCAGGAGAAGAAGCATCGTCGTTGGAATTGCGGCGAGCGGCAATGTCGGCTGGAGCGTTTGATTACTTCCAGCTCCCGTCGGAGGCCGAGCTACTAGTTCTAAGCGCAACTCAACTCATCAAACTCCATCAAACGATGGACCGGCTTCGCGGCGAAGCGGATCTTGATCACCTGACGGGACTGGCGAATCGGCGTCGCTTTCGGGTCGCACTCTCCCGGGAGGTTGAAAGATGGCGGCGTTACGGCGCGCCCTGCGCCTTGCTTTTGATCGACATTGATCACTTGAAGAAGATCAACGACACACACGGTCACCCGGCTGGGGATCTCGTCATCCGCCGCATTGCCGAGACATTAATCAGAGTCTCGCGTGATAACGACACTGCAGCGCGGTTGGGAGGCGAAGAGTTCGCCTTGCTGTTAGCTGGCATAGATGAAGAGAAAGCGGCACTGGCCGCTAACCGCTTGCGTGCGGTCCTGGCTGAGGAAACGATTGAGAACGTAGGAAACATTACGGTGAGCATCGGCGTCGCCGCTTGTCCCGCTCACGCGAATTCTGAGCGAACACTTTATGCCGCCAGCGATGAGGCACTGTATGTCGCAAAAAACAGCGGACGCAATCGTGTTGCCGTGGCGCCGAAGATCTCTTAAACAACGTAAGCAAACAGATAGTCTGCGGCGGTCGCATTCCGTTCAACTCGAGTGGTAACTGGCCGCCGCAAACTAACAGTTTGCTTTACGCTTCGGTTTGCCGCTACGCTCTGCACCCATCATGCAGTTTCAAACTCCCCCTGGGCTCGGCAATCAGTACGAAGACGATTCAGTCCTGCGTTCCTATCTAAAGCGCAGCATTCCAGCCGACGTGTTGCGCGAGATCGAG
>DATAOU010000152.1:0-19635 GCA_036265575.1 Pyrinomonadaceae bacterium | reverse complement strand
ATAAAGAACTCCGCAGAAAAGCACAGTATCAAAGTAGCCGAGTACGTCGGGATTCAAATCATAAACGGAGCCAGCCCTGAAGTGTGTTCTGGTTGCTCCGGTGACCTCCCGCAACTGATGATGTCCCCAGTCCAAACCATTCAAAGGAGTAATGCCGAGTACTTCGGCGGCCCCGCGTCGCTCACACTCGAGGCTCATGCATCCATTAGCCGAGCCAATATCCAGAATACGTCGGCCTGATAAATCAGCAGGCAATTGCATCAGATCACATATATCAGCAATAGGATTGATGCCGGGCGTAAAGATGCCATCGAAGACTTCCCACCTCTGATACCAGTTGATGCCTTTAAAGAATGCGTCAGGATCAAAGCCCGGCGGAGCGGGTGGAGGCGTTATTTTTACCTTTTTATGCATTGGTGGCTGCTGAGGTTTTCGGACGAGATTACGCAGAGCTTTTCTGATGCCTTTCGGAGTTAGAGTCATAACTATTATCGCGAACAATGACCAGCGAATATTCTTAAGTTCAGACTGCGGGTGACGGAGTCGAGTGTGCTCATCGGATCAGCATTGCTATCCCGATGAACGCGAATAGCAATCGATAGCGTCGTTGCATCCATATCGCGGTTTCGAATCTCAGCCCGCGCCGCAGCGCTTGCACAGACCAGAGGACGTGCAAGAGCCACGCGGCAACGCTCCAGAGCAACAACCTTGGAAGGATGCCCACGGCTGCTAAGGTGAAGAGAACTGCATAGGCTGCAGTAAAGATGTACATGCTCGCGAGAAATGTTCGCCGGCAGCCGAACACTACCGCGCTAGTGCGAATCTCGTTGAGAAGATCGATCTCGTAGTCACGTACCTCCTGGTTTAGATGTCCAGCAGCAAACACCAACCCAAAGAAGAGACTAATCAAGACGCCCCTGGAGTCGAGGGCGTGGCATACGGTGTAACCAAGCAAGAAGTGCAGAGTGCCTCCGAGCAGATGATTGAACGACGCCGCGATTGGCGTGGACTTGCCGAAGCTCTGCGAACCCGAGTAGAGCAAACTGAGAACCGTGATGCCGGCGCCCAGCAGTATGGCTCGAATGCCGATGACAGCGAACGCGACATTCGCCAACAGAAGGAGCGCGACCGCCACCTGCGCTACGTGACGACTGCCAAGCCCTCGCCGCTCAAATACAAGTGTTACCCGCCGCGTGTCGCGAAGGTCGCAAACATGACCGGCCCAATCATTGAAGACGAAGACGTGAGCTGTCAGCGCGACGCTGCCGAGCAGTAATAATCCGGGACCGACCACGCCGCACGTTCCAGGGCTAAAGCCACTTAGGAGGATGCCCAGAATCGGAGACGCTTGCAGCGCCAGCACCTCAAACGCGCGAGTAGACAAAAAGTGCTGCATGACTCGCGCGTAATAGCGAAGAGATGTTTGAGAAGTCATAGCGATGATTAGTTACGCTTTGCGGTTTTGTCTCCGGCTGCTTCGTAAAGTCGGAGCCACAATGCGTAACCAAAATCCTCTGACCAGTAAAATCGTTTTACGGTAGCACTCAAGTCATTATGGTAGAGCATTGGCGGGGAGCGACGAAGCTGGGCGAAGTTGTCCTTGCCAAGACGCGCCAGCAAAGTGTGAATCGCCTGTTGCACGTTTGCGTCCTGAGGCGGGGCCTTTGCTTGAACGAGCAGGCGCACCGCCTCGGTCCATAACTCCTGGTCTGCAGTAGGATGCGCCAGCCGCTCCGCTGGCAACGGAATTGCGCAACCAAGTTGCTGCAATTCGGCGCTGCGAAGGTAAGGAACGAGGGGAGCTTTGTCGTAATAAACCCAGATATTCTTCTCTCCATACGCACGTTGCAGCGCACTGCAAAGGTTCTGTGCGGCGGGCTTGTCGAGTTCGCGCAGCATTAAATAGACATGCATTTGAATGGTGATGTCTGTCGGATTCGGATCAGTTCCTGGATCGATACACTGGTATTGCTCCCGCGGGGCGAGCCAGGTGCGGAACAGTCCCCTCGCATCACGATAACGGGCCAGCTCCTGCAACATGAGTTGCTCTCTCGGATCGCCGGCACCACGAGCGGTGATTCTCCAAGCTAGAGCAGTGTCGTCAGCGTCTGGAGTGATGACACATCCGAGCGTGCCGATCGTGGGACCATTCGGCAGGCCGTGATAGCGGACTAAACCGTCGCTTTCGATCTGAGCCGCGAGATGCCGTCGGGCGCGGTCCACCACATCGTCGAGACTTCGCTGGCCTGCGATCGGCGAAAGCAAATCCACTAGCATTGAAGTCAGGTACGTGTTCATTTCCTGTTGTGGATCTTCGTAATGCTGTCCTTGTGTATACGAGGTGAGCCAAAAGCCATACTCGCTCTGCCGCTCCCGCAACAGCGACGCGGCGTGCTCTGCCATAGCCTCAAACTCAGTATCGGAAACGCCCTCATCGGTAGAGTCCTGTGCTACGACGAAAACGCGCTTTTCGTGAACGATGCGGATATCGCTGCCGGGCTCGATGAGAACAGCGATCTGAAGCATGCGTTCCCCAGGTGAAACCCCACGCGTGTCGGCAAATACACGCCAGCCTGATGAGGAAAGTGTAGTTGGCGCTTCGTTGCTGTTCACTCTCGGCAGAAATATTTTGGTCGAGCCGATTACGATCCCGTCTATCAATGCCATCAGCAGAGCGGGCGGGCGTGCACAGGCCAGCGCCCCTCCTTCAAGTACCGCGCCGGGTTTGAGAACAGGCACATCCCGGCTGTCGGAAAGCTGTGTCGGGCCCACACGATCAATCGACGCGCTCGCGTCGCACTGCAGAACACCGTGCGGACGGGGATGACGCAATTCCAGGAGGAATGGAACACTATGCGGATTCCAGGCACCGCGCATGGAGGCGCGATCTCCAGCGAAGATTCGTTCGTCACTCGCCTTCGTGTAGCAGAATGCTCCTATCGCCTGCACCACGACTGAAGCCGCCATTGCCAGAACGAGCAACCGACGAGTGTGCGAGCGCAGCACCAGCGGAGCGGGCGCGATCAGCCACACCAGAATCGGCAAAAGGTCGGTTAACCAACGAGGCCCCCATGAGGCTCCGCCCCTCCAGTCAGCTTGTGAGTAAAGCAAGAACTGGACAATAACGGCGAGACTCAGTGCTATCGCAAGCCCTCGCGTATTCGGAGCGCGCAGGCGTTGAATCAGGCCCACTGGAAGGAAGACAAGGAATGGAGTGAAGATGAGCAGCCCGCGCGCCGGGCTTATGAGCAAGCCGGCCATCCCCGACCAACTCAAATGGAAGAACTGGTCGATAGGGACCTGAGCAAGGGCGTACCCGCCGACAATGTCGCCGATAAAGTAAAGGTTGTAATAGAGTAGTGCCGCGAGTGGGACAGCAGCACCTGCCAGAAGCCATAGCGCTTCGCGTCTGCGACTCCAAATAATGAAGAGCGCAATCGCACCGGCAATCAGCGCGTCGGGCGGACGATTTGCCGCCATCAAAACAAAGACCGCACCGAGCAGGGCCGTGCGCCCGCGTGAGGCGCGGACAATGGCCAGCAGTAATGCGAGGGCGATCAGGAGTTCTCCCGTACCGTGCTGCCAAAGCGCTTGGCTTGAGATCATCCAGGTATTGGTTCCAAAGGCGAACGCCAATGCGAGCGGCAAGCTCCAGCGGTGGTTTTCTTGACGGAGCACTAAAAGCATCAGGATGCTTGCAACCGAGGCAAGAAACGACGCCGAGATCTTCTCCATTAATTCCGCTACTCGATCAATCTGCGGCTGCTCCCAACCGTGGGCGTTAAGCCAGACGACAGCGGGAACATAGAGTGGAGCGACAAGCAGGGGAGTGACAATCGGATACAAGGAAGCGAGTTGATGCTGGCGAGTTTGCGCGATCCAGTAGGCTGACGGCTCAAAGTAGGTGATCTTACCTTCAGCGTTCGCGGTACTTTGCCGGTCCGCAATCAGCGAATGACCATGCGCAACCAGGCGCGCGTTCGCGTCGAGGTCCAGAGTGCGATCATGCCAGAGAATGAGCGGCAGATATCTAGCGGGCAATGTGTCTCCCGCGCCAATCTGTCGTAGGTTCGCGTTGTAGACTAAGAGACAGACCAGGCCCAGTAGGATCGGCGCTGTCAAAGCTTGCCGCTTAGAGCGGATCGCACTGCTGGGCCAGGGTGATTTCACTTCTTGAAGAGTTTTGCGAACGCATCACGAGCATTCGACGGCGGTCCTGACGACGTCTGACGTTCAACGACAACTCGTGTCGCGAATAGCTCGCACTGGTTGTTCGCGTGTTTGTCGACTATGCGTGCGGAGATCGGTTTGTTGCATTCGAGGCGCGCCCCTGGATCGAAATGCCTGCATTGACGGCAGCTGTGGAGGGCGGCACGGCAGTTTGGGCAAGTGCTGTCGAAGCTGATGCTCGCCGGTGTCGTAGTTCCACACGCAGTGCACTTCGACGCTTCGCCAAATGCCATCATCTTCGGCGACCGAGGACCCTCGCGATCTTGGGGTTTCGGTTGGGACTTGGATTGCTGCTTTGGTCGTTCAGACTCGCGGTCGCTGTCCATATAGCCGCGCTGACGATATTTGCTCATCTTCTTAACTCCTGATTCAGCGAACGCGGCGAATGATACGTGAAGTCGTGAAAATGCGACAGGCAGCCATTGAAAACAATCACACTCCGCCAGTAGGCAGCAGCCTATAGCCTTGGGATGGAGCTAACAATGATCTGGGCAAAATCGTTCGGGCGAAGATCCAGCGGCGATGCTTCATGATTGGCCTTTCCGGAATCCGCCACCGGCCGATCGGATCGCGCGAACTTTAAAGTGTTGGCGTCCCGTACGGGAGTCGAACCCGTGTCGCCGCCGTGAAAGGGCGGTGTCCTAGGCCACTAGACGAACGGGACGCATATGGTGAGAAATCGATGCTGGCCGTAAGCGAATTAACTTACCGTAGGCATTTATGACTGTCAAACGTCCTCCAATTAAGCAGTGCTCTCTAACGGAGCTTCACTCCTATCAGAAGAGTCCGGTACGCCCTAATTCGACGCACTATTGTTACGCGGAATCGATTGACAACTAAGAATGAGCGGAGTAAGTTCCGATCACCTCGCGACAGGCGCTGCCCTCAGAGTGCCACTAGTTCCGGCTGAATCCTCACGAGACTGTAGCCACACTCGCCGATCCAGCCAAACCCACGATCTTTAACTGTATCTGCAATTGCTCGCAATTTGTAGAACCGGGCGCTGGCCGCACCAGCTAGTTTGAGAAATCGCGCCTCTCATCAGGCTCCGCGATTTTGACTGGAGGTGAAGAGATGATTCGTCCATTCATCGGTTGCTCATTGTGTATTTTCGTGTTGACGTTCTTTGGCGGCACGCCGAATCGCATTCAGGACCTGGAAGCGTGGAAGAGCGCTCTCAATGCCGCGCAAAACAACCGCGGTTGTGAGTCAATTCCTTACTCAAACTACCGCGATCGGTGTCAAAGGCAGAGTGATTTGGTCGAAGAATTCTGTAAGACCGAAACGTGGAGCTGCAAAGGACTTGAAACTCGGGCACTCAGGGAAAATATTAAAGGCCTTGCTGAGAAAATTGAAAGCCTCAAATCTGAAAAGGACAGACTCAGCAGTCAGCGATCGAGTGCCAGTTCTGACAGCGAGAAAAGTGACCTGGACAAAAAGATTAGCGACCTGGAAAAAGAGATTTACGATAAGTCAAAGGAACTTGATTACATGAAGAAGAGCCTGGAAACGGACATCAGCGACATTGACATTCGCCTCTACAAAGGCGGCAAGTGTCTGGACGCGAGAACCGAGGTGCAAAATGCGTTCAAGGATGCATCCAGCTCCGCAAACAGCGAGAACGACAACGAGATCCGAGCGATCGCAAAGCAGCTGATCGACTACTGGTCCCGGAAACGCGATGACCACGATCAGGCATTTCGAAACACCAAAGAAGGTTTGGAGTATTGCAAGGGGAGCAGGGAAGGAAACTTATAACAAGCACGCGAGCGCGAACCACACACGGTCTTCAGTGAAACGATTCGCAAGTCTCACGTAAGTTTACATGCGCACGGGAATTAAGGAGCTGCTCAGAATTTTTGTGCGGTGGGTACGAGTGGGTTCGCGCTGCCTTTATCGGCAAAGCCGCCGGCGAAAGTAATCACACACATCAGCGGCGTTTTGGGGGATGAGCCCAATGCCAGGCCAATAACATGAAAGTCTGACTTGAAAATGTTTTTGCGGTGACCGCGCGATTTCACACCATCATCGATTATTAATGCGATCACATCTTCGCGTGCCTTACGACTGCGGTAGACGATGTCTTCGCCCACCGACACACTCCAACTTCCGTAACGATTCAAACGATCTTCCAGCGTGCTGCCGTCGGAACCGCGGTGACCGCTCTGTCCCGTCTTTACCAGATCGTTGACGTGGTCCTGCGCTCCGAGGATGAGACCCTTGCGGAGTTCGAGCGGCGGCAAAGGCTTTACCGAACGCACGAACTGGATAGCTTCCTCAAGCGCGCTGACGCCTTCGTTTGTCACCAGCGTCGAGCCGTCCGAATACTTTATTTCTTTCCCACGATAGAATTTTTTGAAATCTTCCAGGTAGGTTAGATAGAGCGCGGGATTGGTTCGGGCCAGATTGATCTCGGCAAGAATTTCTCTTGCTTGCGGCGCGAGCAGATCCGAAGGAGTTACTGCCACTTTCGCAGGCTTCGCATCTTGTGGCGGCTTGACTGGCTTTTTATTACTTTGGACGGTACTGCCGGTCGCGGATGCTACCGTTAACAGAATCGAGATCCCGATGAGAAAGGCGGCGAAGCGGGGGCACTTCATGATGGCGCTTAAACTAGTTCATCCGATTGCTACAAGTCAATTTTTAGAAGAAGGAGAGAGGAGACAGAAAACAGGAAACAGAAAACAGGAAACAGAAAACAGGACTTAGGTCTCGGTGCTGACGGAGTGAATATCAGGCTGCGCGCGAAAATGCTCCGATTTCTGTCTTCTGTATTCTGTCTTCAGTTTTCCGTTTCCGCTCCCAAAGCTAGCGTCCAGCCAAGAGCTTCATCCGAATGCGATCGTGTGCCTGGTTCATGTTCATGAATCGCTGCGCTACAACTTCTCGCAGATCATAATCCGGAGTGGCCCCTCCACTCTTGAACCTTGCCGCAGTTGTGTTCGATGCGTTTCGCCGGCGAGTTGAACGGGAGCGCGAGCGAGCATTGAGGGAGACGCTGCTGCGACGTGACAAAGCGTTGCGGACGTTCATTGCCTGACCTCCCCAGTTGTTCGGACTATCACTTTGCGCAAACAGAACGGCGTTGTTACTCGAACTAGTGCAACGGGCGTACCGCTGGGCGCAACGCAGATGTCTGGGTTTTGTGCGCTATTACTGGGTCTTAACCAAAGCGCGTTCTGAGGGCTGCATGAGAATGTTTCGCTCCTCAGCGTCGCTGGAGGTTTTCTGTGCGGAAATAAATCAGTGGAAAAAGGTGCGGGCGGACTGCGAAAAAACTTATGCAGCAAACGCCCGGGGGATGTCTAGCGAGCCCGGTTGCGATTCCAGAAGTAGTACAGGCCGGTCAAGCTCAATGCAATCCAGGCGAGACCCTCGGCCATCGCGGCCAGCACGTCGCTCAGATAATGCGCGCCGAGGTAAATCCTGCTGAACGCAACCAACATGATCATCACCAGCGCCACAGCTATAGATATTATTCGCAGTAGCCAACTCTTACTGTTAGCAATTACAAACACGGCAAGCGCGCCGTAGAAGACCGTTGCGATCATGGTGTGGCCGCTAGGAAAGCTGTAACTTGTCAGCGACTGCACGGTGTCGCGAAATTGAGGCCGCGCCCGGTGAAAAATCAGTTTGAGAATTTTGTTCAGCAGCAAGCCGCCGAAAACAGAAAGCCAGAACGCCACCACCCAGAAACGCTGCCGCCGCCTCCAGAGATATAGGCCAACCAACACTGCCCCGCCGCAGACAACCACCGAGGCATGCAGCGAAGTGATTATCCACATCACTTTCGTCAATGGGGGCGAACCATGTGTATGAAGCCAGTTGCTAAACCGAACATCGGTGAGGGTCAGGGGTTCGCCGTTGCGGACATCTTCCGCAATCTCGCCCAGCGTCAGCGTCATTCCCGTGAAGACAAGCAGGCCGGCGATCAGATGAAGCGCGCGAAACTGTTTCGATGAATGCTCGGTAGTCACAGGAGTCTGCTAAACGAATGCGCTAGGTTAACTTCGGCTTTGCCGCCGGATGTGAGGCGGTGGCTATGCCCCGCCGCCAGCAGCCAGCTTGATTCCGGGCTACGCCTGGGCTATGGGTTTGGGTCCTGGAGGTACCAAGGGCCTAGCCCAAAAAAAGAAAAGCTAACTCTACGGCGGGGCATAGCCACCGCCGCACATCAGACGGCAAAGCCGAACCGAGCGAGCGCCATTCCAACCAGAGCGAACCGATGCCCATCAAATGTCCTCGACGCGGATCCAGCCATCAGGCGTGTGGCGAAAGTTTTCAAGCTCTGCCGACGCAAACAATTCCTGATCAGGCAACCATTCCAAGCGCTCGACAGAAATTCTTGGACGGTCAACGCGGATCACATTGAAAGAGTTTGCCTCGCCGCGGCCGCGATCGGACGTTGCTGTCCCTGCCTGGATTACTAGCGCCGAGTGTCCCTTAATTTTGTAGCGCACGGCGCTATGTGTCGTGTGGCTGACATGCAGATGGCCCGCGAGAAAAACGTCCGCGCCGCAATCTGCCAGCTCTTCCATTGCCATGCGCGCGCGACCTACCAGGTGGCGTTCGTCATGTCCCTCGGGAAGATCAAACGGATGATGTGTAACGACGATCTTTACCACCTCGGGATCAAATGAGCAGAGCCGGTCGCGCATCCAGGCAACCTGTTGCTCGTTGATCCGGCCGCCCTTAATGGTAAACGAGCGCGCTGTGCTAACGCCGAGCACCGCCATCTCGTCGTCATGATACAGCGGTCTTAGATCCTCGGTGATGTAGCGACGGTACTTGTGCAGCGGTTGAATAAATCTGGTGAACACGTTGTGCAGCGGCACATCGTGATTGCCGGGTACGACAATCTGCGGTTGCGGCAACGCATCGAGAAAAGCGCGTGCTGCTTTGAACTGGTGCGAGCGCGCGCGCTGCGTCAGGTCTCCGGAAACCGCAACAATGTCGGGCGCAAGCCGGCGAACGGTCTCGATCAATGGACCAACCACCGCCTCGTCTATGCGGCCGAAATGAATATCAGAGAGATGAACAATGGTGCGCATGATCTGCTACTGTCCGATAAGCTTCAGCTTGTCGCGTCTCATGTCCGATAAGCTTCAGCTTGTCGCGTCTCATCAGCGACAAACGAAACTCTGATCGATCTCGCCTCGTTTCTGGGCGCTGCGAATGCACCGACTGAACTCTACGCCATCCAGCGACAAACTAAAGTTTATCGGACATCTCAGATTCGCCGGGCATTGCCGGCGTCATGACGCGCAGCGCGCGCGGCAAAACTCGATAATGGAGTGGCGGTTCCATGATTGTTACCTCGCCATCCAGGGCCACGCGTATTCGCTTATGCCTGGTCTCGATCCAAAGCTCTTTCGTGCACATTGCCAGGAAATCTTTCTCCTGGCGCAGGCCGCCGAATAACGCGCGCCATGCCAGCCGCAGGAGACCAAGCCGCCCCGTTCGATTGGTCACGTAAAGACTAAGCTCGCCCGCATCGAGACACGCACGCCCACCAATATTCAGCGTCTCCATTTCGTATTCGTTGTTGCCCACAAAAACGAACGGGGTGCGGCTCTTTAATTCCTTGCCGTCGGCATCCAGGCGAATATTGAGAAAGGGGTATCGTCGCAGCACCGCAATCGCTGCCCAAACATATGCCGGCCACTTGCCTGAGCCCAGTCGCTGATGCTTCTCGCGCTCGCGCACGATGCTGGGATACAAGCCAAGGCTCGAGTTGTTTACGAAGATGTGGCCATTCACTTCGCCGAGATCGACGTTTGTCGCATGACCGTTAATGATGGTCTCAATCGCCCTTTCGAGCTCGAGGGGAACATGCAGGTCCTTTGCGAAATGATTCATTGTCCCCAAAGGTAGAACGCCCAGCGTCTTTCGCGTCTTGAGAAGTTCCGTCGTTACCGAATTGATCGTGCCGTCACCACCACCGGCGACAACTACGTCTGCATCGCCAAGCGCCGCGCGCTTTGCAAGTTTGCTAATTTCGTGGCCACTCTGCGCCAGCGCGACATTCGCAACCACACCATCGCGCGCGAACAGTTTGTTGAGACGCTCTTTGAGCGCGGCGTTTTCTCCGGTGCCGGAACTTGCGTTTACGATTACATCAATTTTCACGGGCGCTTATCCTAGTCGAAAAGCATCGCAAATAAGTAACGGCCGAATGCTCGGAAAATTGCCAAGCCGGCAAAGTTGTCCGAGCGGCGAATCTGTTTCGCTTTAGCGGTGAATCGCCGCGCTATGAAATTAGTGTGGGTCGGCAAATACAGAACCGGGAGCGGTAGCGACCGGGTCGGCCACTCAATCCAGTGACATCCTCCTTCTGGTGCAGCGTGATGATCCGCATTGTATATAGGTCGAGTTGAGGACCCGGTCGCTACCGCTCCCGGTTCTGTATTTGCTGACCCACTTTGGCTATTTTCGATCGTCTGCTTAGGCAGACTGGAAGAGACATATTGAACAAGCCCGACAAGCCTTCACCATACCTTTCGGCTATACTCGCAAAAATCATGAGTAAACAATCTGCGCATCGCCATCAAACGGATATCTATGCAATCGCCCGGGAAACAATGATCGAAGCGGGCTTTGAACCCGATTTCAATCAGGCGGTAATCGATGAGGTAAAGAACGTTGGCACGCGTGACTTCACCGCTGCCGGCAATGTCCGGGATCTGCGCGAGCTGCCCTGGTCCTCAATCGACAATGTGACGTCGCGGGACCTTGATCAAGTGGAATACGCCGAGCGCCTTTCGTCTGGCGACATACGCTTGCTCGTGGGGATAGCTGACGTTGACTTGCTCGTTTCAAAAGGCTCGGCGATCGATAAGCACGCCGAACAAAACTGCACTTCCGTCTATACGGGAGTGAAGACCTTCGCGATGCTGCCTGAAGAACTATCAACCGACCTGACGTCGCTGGTCGCGATTGAAGACCGGCGCGCCATGGTTACCGAGGTTGTAGTTAGTTCTGATGGGTCAGTGAAGAGTTGTGATATCTATCCGGCAACAGTAAGAAATCGCGCCAAGCTTTCCTATGAAATTATCGGCGCCTGGCTCGACGGCAAAAGCCCAGTACCGGAAGTTGTAAAGAATGTGTCCGGACTCGAAGAGCAGTTAAAGTTACAGCACGACGTGGCGCAAGATCTCGGGGAATTACGCAAACAGCACGGCGCGCTTGACTTGGAAACGATCCAAGCCACGCCGGTTGTGGACGAAACAGGGCGAGTGGTCGAGCTTGAAGTGAGTGAGCAAAACGCGGCGCGCAGTCTTATTTCAGATTTCATGATTGCGGCCAACGTGGCGATGGCAAAGTTTCTGGAAGACAAGAACGGTCCATCGCTGCGCCGCGTTGTTCGCACTCCGAAGTATTGGCCGCGTATTGTCGAGATTGCGGCCGAGGTCGGTGAACAGTTGCCGGCGACACCGGATTCACGCGCGCTAGCGGAGTTTTTGCAGCGGCGTAAAGCAGCAGATCCCGTTCATTTTCCGGATCTGTCGTTGGCTATTGTGAAGTCACTGGGGCCAGGCGAGTATGAAGTGCAACTGCCGGGCGAGGTGGGCGAAGGACATTTTGGTCTCGCGGTTGACGACTATGCACATTCAACCGCGCCGAATCGCCGGTTCGCTGATTTGGTGACGCAACGATTAGTAAAGGCCGCGACGGCAAATCTTCCGACGCCCTACACAGGTGATGAACTAAAGACGATAGCTCAGCGCTGCACTGAACGCGAAGACGCGGCCCGAAAGGTAACGCGCAAGATGCGCAAAGTGGCGGCCGCTTTGTTGTTGCGCAATCAAATCGGGCACCAGTTTGACGCCATCGTCACCGGAGTCTCAGACAAGGGAACTTACGCGCGCATCGTTAATCCGCCAGTCGATGGCCGCGTTGTGCAAGGCGAACACGGTCTGCGCGTAGGCGAGAAGACGCGGGTCCGTTTGTTGTCTACAGATCCTGAACGCGGCTTCATCGATTTCGCCCGGGCTTGATGAGACAGAGGTCAGACGGCAGAGGTCAGAGGTCAGAGGTCTGAGATCAGAACTGAGAGGACAGAGGCATAGCGCAGATGCTCACGCAGTTTCATTTAGCAGCCGTGCGACCTAACGTTGGCAGGGACTTCATGACTCACGCTCTTAAGGCGTGCCAAAGCGACCGCGATACTCAGATGACACGATGAACGCTTTCACCATTTCCGCCTGCACATAGTTGCCATTGAATTGTTCCAGTTTGTTCAGCCAAAAGTTATAACCGCTCGTATCTGGATCCCGGCGCAAGTAACCAAAGTATTCCATCAACACAAACGCAGGACTTCAATGTGTAGTCCGCTCGAAGGACTTAATTCATAGTCGACGCTAGCATCGGGTCGCTACCGCTCCCGGTTCTGCATTGGTTGCACTTCCAATCTGAATTCGCGAATGGTAGATGCAAAATGGGAAATGGTAAATGGAGGATGGTTCTTTGTAGTCAGTCGCTCCATCGGCCAGCCGCATTCTTGACCTCTTCTTGTGTAACCCTATAATGACTCGCGTGGCGGGGTAGCTCAGGTGGTTAGAGCGTGGGATTCATAACCCCAAGGTCGGGAGTTCAAGTCTCCCCCCCGCTACCAAATTTCCTTTATTCCAAGTTACAAAGACTCACGATTTATTCCGATAAGCTTTAGCTTGTCGTAACCCTGCGACAAACTAAAGTTTATCTGGACACATGCAACCAGACTCACCCGTTCCCCAAATGCAGTAGCCGCTTTTAGAGTTGCGTGAGGTCGCCTTGTTTTTTCCGGAAAACGTGCATCGCAATTGGAAGTGTGCTTGCCACACCCGATAAAAACAGCGACCAACCCAACACCTTGCGCCGTTCGCGCTTGAACTTGTCAGCAAGCAGTAAGCCGGCGCCAAAGCCGATGGCTCCTCTGGTTACTGCAATCAATGCAAGCTCCGGCACCGTAATACTTTTTGTTTCTGAGAAATTCACTTGATTCTTCTCCCTCTCAAGTGCTTGCCACTATTTCTTTTTCGACCCCGATTTTTTGGCAGGCACTTTACCGCCGGCTTTGCGAGCCTCTGAGAGTCCAATCGCGATCGCCTGTTTCTTGCTGGTTACTTTCTTGCCGGATCGACCACTCTTTAAAGTTCCTTCCTTACGTTCGTGCATCGCTTTTTCGACTTTGTCAGATGCCTTCTTGCCGTATTTGGCCATCTCTATTCCTCCCTCCAGTTTGTGTAACCTCAACGTCCTCAGTCAAACCGGTGAAGGAAGCGAATGAGCGTTGACTTCGCCTTCGATGAACCCACACCGGTCTGCCCGTTTGCGCAATTCCGCGATCCATCTGTTGGACCACACCTTCGCTTTAGATCGCAAACGAGATGCCAGCCGGCAGTTGTCTGTGATGCCAGGCAACGCAAATATAATTTATCTTGGGAGCAAACAACCGGTATGCAGTGTCTATTCACACGCGTGAAACAACCTTTAAGAGGCGAATCACAGAGTTACGGTTTTAACGTAGTTGGACCGCGTGAATCTCCGAGCGAGTTAATGCTTCCCGTAGACTCCCCGTGTGTGTTCCGGGTACGCAAACCAGGGCGAATGTTTCAATTTCATGCGAGCTGTACAGCAGCAGTCAAAACGGCAGCCAAGCGTTCGGCACCTTCGCGTTCGCGTTCGGCGAAGCAGGCGGCAGCGGCTCGCAAGAAATAAGGGATTCCTAAGATTGATGACTACTGAAGCAGAAGTAGTAATATGGCCAGGCTTTTTGCCCGATGTTCCTCGCTCCAGGGGCCAACTCGCTCTTACGGAATTCGTTGAACCTCCGCGAGGCGGACAACATGATGCTGCGAAAACTCGTTCTCTCCGTCATCTTAGCGACCAGCGTATTCGTTCCGAATGCGATACTCAGTGAATCTGCATCGCATGTTATTCACGAGTCAGGAACGCATAGCGCGCTTGCTCAGGCGTTTGTTCAAAAACCCGCCCTCGAGACATCAGGCTTCGACAGCAATTACAAGCTGTCACTGCCAAAACCGGTCCAGGACAAGAACTTTTATCTGCTGAGTTTGTTTCAAAGAAGAGCAGCAGTGCGAAGAGTCTTAAGCCAGAACAAAGCGTTGAAGCAGTTGGCCGCCGCCAAAGGTTCAGCGCTGAAGAAAGCTGCAATCTGTGACAGCGTCGAGTGTGTGGACCAACTGTTTCGCTTCGATAGTCCAACCATTGAAGCGGTGGCAACCGCGCTTCAGACTCTGGCGAATCGGCGTGAATTCAAGCTGCTTGCAAAAAACGATCTGCGCCCGTCGGGTGCCTTTATCCGGTATAACAATCAGTCTGATGCACAAATGTTAGTCGCTGCCTGGAAGGACGCGGCAAACGGAATGAACCGGATCCTCAGCGTTTATGGCCTCGGCAAGGACCCACGTTACAAGGACATCGATCGCGTCAGCTATGACGTTTCTACCGAAACCTATCGCAACCTTCTGAAAGCGAAGACTGCCGAAATCAAATTCGCAAGAGCTCCGCTGTTCTTTGAACCGACGCTGAACTTCGCGATTAAGCTGCTGGAGATCAATCGCCGGGATGAAGCAGGCCGTTACGAACCGCTCGAGCAAGGAGAAAACAAAGCCGCGGTTCAGAGTCTAGGGAAGATTAAGTGGAGTGATTACCCATACTCGTTCATTTTGGTACTGGGTTCGGGTGGGCGTGATCTGACCACGAGGATTAGCCCGATCGGCGCGCAGCGCACCGATGTTGCCGCGCGATTGTTCTTACAACATAAAGCGCCCTTGATCATTGTGTCGGGCGGCTTTGTTCATCCGATGCAGACGCCCTATTGCGAAGCCATCGAGATGAAGAAATATTTAATAGAGAAGTACCAGATACCGGAGAGCAGTATTTTAGTTGAGCCGCACGCGCGTCACACCACCACAAATTTTCGCAATGCGGCGCGGCTCGCTTTTCGCTATCGAATACCGTCGGACCGTCCAGCTCTGGTAACTTCCAGCGAGGATCACATCGCTTCCAGCGCGAGCGACCAATTTCGCACTCGGAATCTAAATGAACTCGGATATTTCCCGGTCGAATTCATAAAGCGAATAAGCCCGGTCGAAGCAGAGTTCAAGCCATCGGTTGCCTCATTGTTCTTTGACGCCAATGATCCGCTCGACCCATAAAGGCACCAGCCGCAGTGTATCGATCGCCAATCCCACCGATAATCCGCTCATGGCTTCGCAGGATTCTTCAAAATCTCCGCCAAAGACTGCAAGCGGCTGGAATCTGCCGCACTCGTAGCAGTGGCGGCATCTTTTTCCAACTCTGGGGCCATCTTTTTCAGACTTCCAGTATCTCCTTTTTGAATCGCATTCCGCAGCGCGCTAATTCGATCCGCAGGCAGTCCCTGCGATCGCTCTAACTGATCCACGTAGGCCTTGGCAACGGTCAACGTATGCGGCCAGTCGATCCTCTGCTGGTTCTGCACATTGAACTCAGACAGGCGAACAGTCTTCGCCGCGTCGATTTCGTTTTGTGTCAGGTTCTTTGTCGCCGTTAGCTCAAAGATATCCAAGCCGCGGGCGATCTCAGATGCGTAGACGTGACCGTTGTACCAATACGCTGACCAATCGCCGCCGAGCACGAGCATATTTGGATCGATCGGTCCGCGATCGAAATACGCGATTTCAACGGGATGCGCGACATCGGTAAAGTCGACGACGGAAATGCCGCCCTGGTACCAGGCCTGAACTGCGATGTCCCGCCCGGGCACGGGAATGAGCGAGCCATTGTGTGCGACGCAGTTTTCGCTGTCGCCTTGCGCGGCCGGCATCTTGTAGTAGCTGGCAAAGTTCAGCTTATTGTCTTTCAAATTGAAAAATGCATCAGCGCCCCATTTATTCGGATCGTTTGCCCGGCAGCGCGCACCCAGTCCGCCGCCCCATTCATCGGTGAACAAAACTTTTTTACCGTCGTTCGAAAACGACGCTGAATGCCAGTACGCATAGTTGGGATCGTTTACTGCGTCGAGACGTTTCGGATGCACTGGATCTTTGATGTCGAGCAGAATTCCATTTCCGGAACAGGCGCCCGCCGCCAAACCGATCGCTGAGTATACGGTGATGTCGTGGCACTGATTGGTTGGCGTTGGCTTATCCTTGCCGTGCGTTTCGCCGCTTAGCAGACCTGCAATCGCACCTGTTCGTGGATCCATAAACACGCGTGGACTATTCACCACCGCAGCATTCTGCGGCGCTGCCAACGGCACCTTAATCACATCGATGCGAAACAGCGCCGTATTCGGATCCTTGTCCGGTGCTTCACCCGAGCAGCCGGCCAACTCTTCGCTTGGGCGAACGGAAGACGTTCCTGAAACATAGATGTACACGTTGTCCTTGTCATTGGGATCGACGACCAGGGTATGCGTGTGCGAGCCCCGACAAGTTTGGACAGCGGCCACCTGCTTCGGATCTTTTATGTTTGTAATGTCGAAAATTCTTACGCCGCGGAAACGATCTTTTTGCGCTACCGGCGGGGTTGGCTTTTTCTCTTCACCGGCAGCTGGCTCAGGCGCCGGCGGAAAACCCTGGGTACCGCAATCGAGCCGTCCGTTGGTCATCTCGACCGACATAAACATCAGGTTTTTATAAACCGACACGTCACCCTGCCCGCCGGGACAAATCATTGAAGTCACCAGCTTAGTCTGCGCCGGATTCGAGATGTCATAGATGTTCACGCCATGGAAATTTCCCAGGAACAAGTGATTTCCCTGGAAGGCCATGTCTGAATTTGCAAAGCCCAGTCCGGCCAACACCAGCTTCATAGCGCTTGGCGTCTTGGCTGGGTCGCCTATCCCGAGCACCGTCGTGAGTGTCTTGTCGACCTTCGGATCATTAGGATCGCTGGTGCCGAGTTCGAACGAATCAGGTTTTTTGAGCAGCATGATGTGCTTGAGACCAATCGCTGCCTCGCCGGCGTCGTACATGCCTGGCGACAACTTCGCCCGCGGATCATTGGCGTCTGAACCCACCATTCCGGCGGGGAGCGGCGGCGCGGGCTGCGGAGCAAACGGGTTCGAGGCTGGCTCAGTCGCTGGAGTTGCTGATGGTGTAGGCGACGGCGAAGGCGTTTGCGCCTGCAACTTCGCCATAGAGCTAAAAAATAAAACGACAAGAACTACTAATAACTTGAAAGTGCTTACTCGATTCATCGTTTCTCCTCTACAATTTTTCCAGCATTGATTGCATTATCCTGATCTCCGCGCGTTGACCACTGTCGACATCGGTGGTGAAGTTAAATAGTTCAGCGTCCTGTCCTGCGCCTGCAGTGTCGAACAAATCTTTGACCATAACCAACGCGCCACCGTGGTGCTGAATCATTCCCGTTAAAAAAAGCCGGTCGAACTGAGCGCCGGTTGCCTTTTTCAGAGCTCGCATTTGCTGTGGTGAAAGCATGCCCGGCATAAGCATCGAATGGCCCGAATGAGTCGTATGACTCGGCATATCCATCCCAGGCATCGATTGGTTCGACATATCCATACCCGCCATTTCCGGCGTTGTCGGGGTGATTGGTTCGCCCCTGGCTGTTAGCCACCGTTTCATAAAATTTATTTCGTCGCCTTGTGATTTGCCGATGCGCGCGCCAAGCAAGTGCAGCTCTTTGTTCTTAGTATGTGATTCGATGAGCGCGGTCATCTCAACCGCTTGCGCATGGTGCATGATCATGCCCTGCATGAACTTCACATCTGCAGGTGAGCGTGGCGGCAGTGTAGCCCTTGTCGAGCCCGGCAATCTCAGCGTCGGCTGGCCTGGCGGACCCGGTTGAACCACGACTGGCGTCCCCGGATCGACTTGTTGTGCGCAGACTGGGAGCGAGAACAAGCCCACGAGCATGAGCCCGGCCTTTAGCGCGCCTCGACTCGCTGACATTTTCATGATTGACGAAACTATTAGTTGCATCAAGTTTGATTATCTGGAATGACCAAGCCTTGCGGTGTCTCCACTTTATCACAACGCGTTTCGAGGGTCATAAGGGCCCGAGGCTTAAGTACTGATCGATTTTGATTTGAAGCAACCGAGTGCGATGAGGCAGCCACTATGAGGCATTTAAATTCAAACTGCATCGTACCAAGGCTTACGCTTTAACGATTCGGCCTCTGCCGCCTCGTCGCAATTTGCTTGCCGCCCAAGGATCGAACGGTGTATTACGTTGCCGCACCGGTCTCGAGTGGTCCGTAACAGCACCGGACAAAGATTAGGTTTGGAGCATAACAATGAAAAGAAAACTCACCTGTTTGTTAATGCCACTCATCGTTTTGGTCTGCGCCTCTTTAAAGTTCACGCAGAGCGCTTCCTCCAGTTCTTCTAACCAACCGTTCGCAGTCTTGCGGGAAGTGCCTGAAGTTATTAATCCCGTAATGCCGCTCGCAACAACTTTCGCGGTAGATCGAACGGACGATTCGGCTACCGCTTCGGCCTGTACCGCTGCTCCCAACGATTGTAGTTTGCGCGGCGCGATCATTGCTTCTAACGCGAATGCCAGCGCCAATCCGGTGGTAATTAATTTACAACCCGCGACCACTTACAATCTGACACGGACGAATGCCACGCAGGAGAACGCCGCGTCAACCGGTGACCTGGACATCACGACGAGCGTGCACACAGTAACGATCGTTGGCGGTGGCTCGTCTGGTCCTAACGCGAGCGTCATTGATGCCGCCGGTTTGAACACAGGCAACTTCCGGGATCGCGTTTTTCATATAACTGCTTCCGGAGTTAGCGTTACCTTCCAGAACCTGATCATTCAGAACGGTAAGGCCGCCGACGATGGTACCAGCGGCACGAGCACCAACCCGACCGCACAGAACACCAACCGCATCGGCGGCGGCATTCTCAACAACGGAGGCCACATCACGTTGACGAACGTGACTTTGCAATCGTGCCAGGCAGTTGGCAAGGGCGACAGCGTTATCAACGATCACACTACGCTTGATGCGATGGGCGGCGCGCTTGCCAGTCTCACCGCTACTGGCGACGTCAACGTTGCTGACAGCAAATTAACGGGCAACACTGCTGTCGGCGGGAACGGCGGCAACTTCAACAACGGCGCCGGCTCAAACGCAAAAGGCGGCGCGATCTATTTTGAAGGAGGGATGCTCAACATTAGCGGGTCGCGCATCGACAGCTGCGCTGCGAACGGCGGAAACGGTGGAAACCAGGATCAGAATGGACAGACTAACGGTGGCTTTGGCGGCTTCGCTCAAGGCGGAGGAGTCTATGTTGGCGGCGGCAGCGCGACGATTGATAAAACAACGTTCGAAAGCACTGCCGCCAACGGCGGTAACTCTGGCACGGGAGGCAACGGAAGCGAACCTGCTGGTACGGCTGATGGTGGCGCTCTTTATAGTTTGGGTAACGTGAATGTGAC
>DATAOU010000151.1:0-8049 GCA_036265575.1 Pyrinomonadaceae bacterium | reverse complement strand
GCACCGCGGCTTTAGCCCGGTGACCGGTCCAAGTTAATGGATCCGCAAACCGTTTCAACGGTTTTTGGTCTAGGAGATAAACCGTTAAAACGGTAGAAGACAGTCGGAGCACTTCTATATCACCGGGCTAAAGCCACGGTGCTAATGAGATCGCTCCGCGCGCACACTGTTGCTAGTCTTTCGTGAACAACATTAGCGCGCGCAACGGCAAGCTTTGTGCAAGGTCAGGCACAGCACAGACTGAAGTCTATGCCACAGAAAATCTTGTTACCGCAAGCAGGAAAGTTGTAGGATTAGCCCGCTTCAAAACACTTGTTTTCCAGTCCAATTCTAAGGAGATCCATCTGTATGTTGAATAGCAGACGCATCGTCGGAATCCTGGTGTTAGTCGCAACCATTGCCGCGATCAGTTACGCCGACCAGCCGCGCATGCAGGCCGCGCGCGTTAACCTGCAACAGGCGCGGGGCCAGCTACAGGCGGCGCTGCGTAACAAGGGCGGACATCGTGCCCAGGCGATCACGTACATCAATTCCGCCATCGCCGAGATAAATGCAGGCATTCGCTTTGACCGTAACAACAATCATGCGCTGTTTGCGACGCTCGCAACTTCGCCGGACCAGCCACACATGCAACGCGCGCTCGATCTGCTGCGCGATGCCAAGACCAATCTGGAAGCAGCCACTTCCGACAAAGGCGGCCATCGCGTGAAAGCAATCGCCTATGTCAACAGTGCGATTGACGAAGTGAAAAAAGGTATCGACGCGGGCGAGTAGTGAACCGTGGGACAGACATTCCTGTCTGTCCCTGTTTGGAATGAACTGAGTGAGAGCCGAACGAGGACAGGCAGGAATGTCTGACCTACAAACGGAGATTAACGATGCTACTGAAGACAAAAATGGTCCCCCTGCTGTTGCTGCTCATAATCGGACTGATCCACGGCGCCTCAGCTCAACAATCTCTGGATGCTCTGATTGATCGCAATATTGCTTCGCTGGTGGCGACTTATAAAACGCTGCATGCTGCGCCTGAGCTTTCGCATTACGAAGAAAAGACGGCAACGTTTTTTGCCACCCAGTTGCGCGGGTTGGGCTATGAAGTTACCGAGCGAATCGGCAAGTACGAAAACTCCGCCTGGACCAGTTATGGCGTCGTCGCCGTTATGAAAAATGGCGCGGGCCCGACGGTGTTAATTCGCACGGAACTGGACGCGCTTCCGGTAAATGAGAAAACCGGACTTCCTTACGCCAGCACCGTCAAAACAAAAAACGATGCGGGTGATGAGGTGAGTGTCATGCACGCTTGCGGACACGATATTCACATTACCAGTATGCTTGGCACCGCCAAGATGCTTTCCGAGTTAAAGAGCCAGTGGAGCGGCACGCTAATCATCCTGGGCCAACCGGCCGAAGAAACCGTTGATGGCGCGCGCGCGATGATGCGCGACGGTCTTTACCAAAAGTTTCCCAAGCCTGATTTCGTGGTTGCGCTGCATGATCATTCTGAACTGGAAGCGGGAAAAGTTGGCTACACACCCGGCTATTCACTAGCCAGCGGCGACTCCGTCGACATCAAAGTTCGCGGCGTTGGCGGCCATGGCGCTGCTCCGCAAAGCACGAAAGATCCCGTCGTGGTAGCAGCTGAAATAGTTCTGGCGCTGCAAACCATTGTCAGCCGGGAAAACTCTCCGCTGGATCCGGCCGTGATCACCGTTGGCTCGATTCATGGTGGCACCAAATACAACATCATCCCCGATGAGGTGAACCTTCAGCTCACCGTGCGCGCTTACCGTGAGGAAGTGAGACAAAGAATGCTGGCGTCGATCGAACGGATCACAAAAGGTATCGCTCTGGCTGCCGGTATTCCCGCCGATCGCGCTCCAATTGTAGTCATTAGTAAGACCCAGTTTACTGCTGCCACTTACAACGACCCGGCGTTGACCGAACGCCTGGCGGGAGTTTTCGCCAAGGCGCTGGGGGCCGACAACGTGGTCAAGCTGCCACCGGTGATGATGAGCGAAGACTTTGGTTACTTCAGCATGGACAAAACGATTCCTTCAGTTGATTTTTCTTTGGGCGCCGTCGACCCGGAAAAGGTGAAACAAAGTCGCGCTGCGGGAACACAGCTACCTTCGTTGCATTCAGCATTGTTTGCACCGCTGCCGGAACCGACCCTCCGAACCGGAGTGAAGGCAATGACGTCAGCGGTGTTGGAATTGATGAAAAAGTAGGAGCAAAGGGCCAAGTGCAAAGAGCAAAGGGCAAAGCGCGAAGTGCAAAGCGCCGAGCCTTTCGCCCTTAGCCCCTGGCCCTTAGCTCTTGGCCCTTAGCCACTATGGACATCGAATCAGTTCGCAGCTTCTGTCTCTCCTTGCCGCACGTCGATGAGAAGGTGCAGTGGGGCAACGATCTACTGTTTCGCATCGGCGAAAAAATGTTTGCGGTGGTCTCGCTCGAACCCGCCTCGGACCATTGCATGTCATTCAAATGCACGCCTGAAAAATTTGCCGAGCTGGTTGAGCAGGACGGAATCTTTCCGGCCCCTTATGTGGCCCGCTATCATTGGGTCGCATTGAAGCGGTTCGATGCCTTGCCCGATCGCGAGCTGAAAGAGTTACTCCGAATTGCTTATGGACTTGTGTACGAAAAATTGCCCGCAAAGATTAAGCGGCAGTTGGAAACCAAATCCTCTGCGCCTGCAACCAAGAAGAAACGTTCGCGCCGCTAGGCGCATCCCTCCAATAGTTGAAAACAGTTGCTGCAGCTCAAACAGTTCAGAGTCCAACCTAGGTTGCTCTTGCGTGGAGAGAGGCAAGCTAAAACTTCTACTCTGGACGCTTGAAACCCAGTCTAAATACTATGCGTAGATAACAATCATAGTTTCCCTTTTACCAACAGGTTTGCTATGCCTTTCTTCGAAGCCCTCAAACTCGCGGTCTCGGCAATACTGGCGCATAAGCTTCGTTCATTTCTCACTTTGCTGGGTGTAATTTTTGGCGTGGCCACCGTGATTGTGGTGGTATCGCTGATCGAAGGCTTTAATGCCTACGTCGATGAGAAGATCGCGAACATCGGCACCAATGCGTTCGCGGTCCAAAAATATTCAATCGAAGACTTCTCGAGCGTGGCCGCGCTCAATGCTGCGCGCAGACGCAACAAGGACGTAACGCTTGATGACGCCGCCGCTCTGATGGCCCGCAGCGGCTCCATCCAGGACGTGGGCGCGCAGGAAGACAGCGGCGGCGACGTGAAGTTTGGGCCAATCAATTTGTTCCGCGTTCACATCAGCGCAACTACGCCCAACATCGCGGACATCGAGCGGATCGAAACGCGCGAAGGCCGCTACTTCAACAAGGTTGATGAAGACGAACGACGGAGCGTTACTTTTATCGGAGCGGACGTAGCCGACAAGTTGTTTCCCACCGCGAACCCGTTGGGCCAAATCATTCGCATCGACGGCCGCTCATTTGAAGTCATTGGCGTAGGAAAAGCCAAAGGCTCTGTCTTTGGCCAGCCGCAGGACATGTATGTCTCAATGCCGCTGTCGACCTTTCTCGCGTTCTACGGTTCCCGACGCTCGCTTAATCTGAGCGTCACTTCAACCAGCCAGGAAACTTACGATGACGCGGTTGAAGAAGCACGCGTCGTGATGCGCACTCGCCGCAAACTGGGGTCAGGTGAGAAGGACAACTTCGGAATAATCACTCCCAGCGCAATTAACGAATTGCGTGACAAGATCTTTGGCACTATTCAAGTGGCCGCGATTGGGATCACTTCCATCTCACTGGTCGTCGGCGGCATCGTCATCATGAACATCATGCTGGTGTCAGTGACTGAACGCACCAAGGAGATTGGAATTCGCAAGAGCATTGGCGCGCGGCGGACCGACATTCTTAAACAGTTTCTGGCAGAGTCAACGCTGCTGTCAGTGCTGGGCGGCGCGATTGGAATCTCAATCGCCTACTTGCTGGCAAAGCTGGTTGCGGTCTTGACGCCGGTGCCGACAGTGCTGCCGCTTTTCGCAGTCACCGTGGCGCTGCTGGTTTCGGCGACAGTGGGATTAGTTTCGGGTGTGTATCCGGCCTGGCGTGCGGCCAAGCTGGATCCGATTGAAGCACTACGAGCGGATTGATCGTTGGAGAGGATTTTAGAGCGGACGAAATTTAGACATGATTTACAGGATGAACAAGATTAATGTTTTGGAAGCAACCCAACTTAGGAGCATCCTTTCGTTCTTTGTTCTTCTTCTTCATGAATCCTGTTCACCTTGTAAATCCTGTCAAATAATAGCAACGTGAAATTCTTCCAGAGCAACATTTTCGAAAACTTGCGCATGGGGTTAGACACCCTTTGGCAGCACAAGCTCCGTTCCTTGTTGACCATACTCGGAGTTGTCATTGGCACGATGACCGTGATCGTGATTGCAGCGTTTGTTTCCGGAATCGATGCGCGCGTTTCTAAAGAGATCGAATCGTTCGGCACAAACTCGATCTACATCTACCGCTTCGATCCCGGGTTTAACTTTAATCCGACTCAGGAAGAGCGCATGCGCAAGCCTCTGAGTTATGAGGACAACGAAGCCATCGCTACTGAATGCCCGGCGATTGTTTATTCAGCGGCGTTCATGTCGCCGGTGGATTTTTTTGGCGGCTCGTTCACTCAACGCGTCAACGTTCGTTACCGCGACATCGAAATGACGAACGCTGCGGTGCAGGGTGCTTCGCCCTCATATTTCAAGATGGGCGTCACCAATATTGGCGAGGGTCGCTATTTCACCGATGCTGAAAACGAACACCACGCAAACGTACTGGTAATCGGCTGCGACGTTGCCAACACGCTTTTTCCATTCAGCGATGCGATCGACAAAGAGGTAACCATCAATGGCCGCAGCTATCGAGTAGTTGGCGTCCTGACCGAGCGCGAAGTTTTCCTGGTGGGCGCCGAAGATCCGAACAACGAGAACAAGGCGGTTTACATGCCGTACCTGACGCTGCGGAAAATTTATCCGGAGGTGAAGGACAACTTTGTGATGGCCCAGGCGCGCCCGGGGCAGATGCAACAAGCGGTGGAGGAAGTGCGCGAATTGTTGCGGCGGCGGCGCAAAGTGGCTTATGGCGCGCCGGACAATTTTGGCATTTCTACTTCGGAACAAATTCTTTCGCAGTTTGGCGCTATCACCGGCGGCGTGTTCGCGTTAATGGTAGCGATATCGAGCGTGGGTCTCTTGATTGGCGGCATCGGCGTGATGAACATCATGCTGGTTTCGGTAACCGAGCGAACGCGCGAGATTGGCGTGCGCAAAGCAATTGGCGCGCGCCGCCGCGACATCATTATTCAGTTTTTAATCGAAGCCGCGACGCTGACAGGTTTGGGTGGTCTGTTGGGAATTATCGTCGGCTGCATCATTGCCTTGCTGATTCAAATGATCATGCCGACTTATATTCCGCTCTGGGCGCCAATTGTGGGATTTGTTGTTTCGGTAGGTTTAGGACTTACGTTCGGATTATGGCCGGCGTGGAAAGCGGCGCGACTCAATCCAATCGAAGCGCTGCGTTATGAGTAGAATTTAGCAGGGTGGTTGGGTCGGTCAGAAATCGTGACGACGCTTGAGGTGTAATCGATAGTTAGGGAAGTCCCGGCAAGCAACTCAGTTCCAATAAGAACATCATTGCCTCCACCAGGAATAACTTCAATTTCCCTCGCCTTGTTGAGCCATTCGATGTTGGCCAGTCCAACCGGCGCAGACATTCTCGCTCCACCGACCATCTCAAAAACCAGTTCACCTAAGAGTTGAATTTGCAGGCCGTCAGCAAGAGTTCGCGGCAGCATTAATCCGCCGTCAAATCCTGTATCCACAACGCATTCGATCGATGCGCCGGCGGAAAATTTGACTTCAATTAGTGCTTCCCTAAATAGATTAACTTTACCGGATTCGTTTGCCATGTCCGCCAATTTTGTGAGCGGCGTCACTGCCAATGCGGGTGAGAAAGAACTGGGTGTCAGGCATTGCATTGCGGGCGGCTACGAGCGCGGCGGTTGCTGTTTGACCTAGAAAATAGCGCGCGCTGGAGGGATCAACCGCGACAAATTCTCCAGAGTGCTGATCCTCGAGCGCAGCTTGCAGTCGAGTACTATAGACAGCGGCGCCCTGCTCAACCACGGAATCGGGACTCGCCATCGTCTCGGGATTTGTCGAACTGCGCATTTAACTTCCTCAGAAAGAATTTTAACACGGTTCCTTGTCAGAGAATATTATGGTCTAGCGGCAGTTTTCAACAGAACATTAGTCGGTGAATTCGGCCCCAGCGGGGCGAAATGTTTATAGCCTCGTGCTGCTTTTGTCGCTCCTACGGAGCGATGACTCCGGTTACGCTTTGCAACTTGAATCCCCAATGGCAAATGAGAAATGTCAAATGACGAATGATAAATAATCTTTTTCTTAAGGCGTCAGCTATTCGTACCGTAGCGCGTCGATCGGATCCAAAGCCGCTGCTTTGCGAGCGGGATAATAGCCAAAAAAGATTCCCACCGCAGCCGAGAAAATTACGGAACCAATCACCGCTGCAGTTGAGACTGCAGTGGGCCAACCAAGCAACGTCGGTATCAAAAGCGAAACGCCCAAGCCGAGGAATATTCCGATTAGGCCTCCGGTCAAACTCAACACCACTGACTCAATTAGAAATTGAGTGCGCACAGCAGAAGACCGCGCGCCAATCGCCATACGAATCCCGATTTCGCGCGTGCGCTCGGTCACGGAGACCAGCATGATATTCATGATGCCGATACCGCCGACAAGTAATGACACGCTGGCAATGCTCGCCAGTAACATCGTCATGATGCTGTTTGTCTGATTCGCCGCCTCCGCGATGTCACTCATGTTGCGCACTGAAAAATCATCGGCATCCTGCGGTCCCAATTTGTGGCGCTGTCTCAGTAATTCACCAATCTGCACCTGCGCCGTGTAGGTTGCATCCGGCGATATGGCTGAAACGTAGGCAACCTGCACGCGCGGGCTGCCGAGGATTTTCTTTTGCACCGTTGTATAGGGCGCAAAGGCGGTATCGTCCTGATCGCGGCCTTGCTGGTCCTGGCCCTTGCGCGCCATCACACCGACGACGCGGAAAGGCAGTTCCTTAACACGCACAGTCTGTCCCACCGCGGATGTTCCGGGAAACAAGTTATCGGCAATCGTTTGCCCCACGACGAGTACGCGACCAGCTGTGCGCACGTCGGCGTCAGTAAAGAAGCTGCCGTCCTGAACAGTCCATTTGCGAATGTCCGGATACTGTTCGCTGACGCCCTGAATCTGTGTGTTCCAATTCTGGCTGCCAAAAATCAGTTGCGAACGAGTGTTTACTGTCGGCGTTACCATCGAGACGCTGGGCACTTCGCGCTTGATCGCGTCCAAATCTTCTACTGTTAGCGTATTAGTTCCGGTATCTCCCGTGCCGGTGCGGACACCGCCGACGTTCTGCGCGCCCGCGCTCACGAAAAGCAGATTGGTGCCAATGCTGGCGATTTGTGCCTGAACAGACTGCTGTGCGCCCTGGCCAATGCTGACCATGGCGATGACGGCGGAAACACCGATGATGATGCCAAGCATCGTCAGCGCCGCGCGCATTTTGTTTCTTACAAGCGCGCGAAAAGCCACCCGAATGATCATTAATAGGTTCATGCTTCCTTCTGTGCGACTGCTAGTTCGCTTGCCGGTTCGTCGTCGTCATCCTCGTCAAATTCGACAACCGGCAATAGCTTTAATTCTTCAGCCGCATTTCGCGGCGCTTCAACCAGCACATCGTTTTTGATCCTGCCGTCCATAAAAGTGATCACACGGTCGGCATACTCAGCGATGTCAGTTTCATGCGTCACCAGAATCAGCGTAATACCGCGTTCGCGATTCAGCCGCTGAAATATTTCCATCACCTCGACCGAGGTGCGAGAGTCCAGATTTCCGGTTGGCTCATCGGCAAGAATTAGGGCCGGGTCGTTGACTAAAGAACGGGCAATCGCCACTCGCTGTTGTTGTCCGCCGGACAATTGATTCGGATGATT